>JAEUWI010000044.1 GCA_016791475.1 Candidatus Hydrogenedentota bacterium | reverse complement strand
GAAGGCGAAGGTGAAGGTGAAGGTGAAGGTGAAGGCGAGGGCGAGGGTGAAGGTGAGGGTGAGGGTGAGGGTGAGGGTGAGGGTGAGGGCGAAGGCGAGGGCGAGGGCGAGGGCGAGGGCGAGGGCGGGTGCCAGTGCAACAAGGACCTCGACTATTCGAGCGGTGTCAAAGGACTATTGGGCGACTTGTTCCTGTTGGGGTTGGCGCTGATAGTTACATTCTGCTGGCGTACGCCCCACGGCCGAGGGTGAAGACGCTTTTCCGCTACATGCGACGTGCTTCGGGGGGCGTTGGACTCGGGGCTATGCAGATTAACGCGCAAGCGGTACAATAGAGGGGGTTGATGTTTTTTCGGGGGCTGCGGGACGGCCCGGTCGTGCTCTGGTGATTCAGGTTGGGTTTACGGCAACCATGCCGTTCGATGGAGTGTGCGAAACATGGGGAATTGGCGTGTAGCTATCGTTCCGGTGTTGGGGTGTGTCCTCGCCGCCGCTTGGGCTTCGCAAGCGGCGGAGCTGAGCGAACCGCCCCTGGCGTCGGCGACGACCGGCGCGTCCAGCGGCCCTTCGCAGGACAAGCAGTCCCTGAGCGTGGATCGCTTCAGCCGGGAGGCCGTGATCGCCCTCTACCAGACGGTGTACCTTCCCGGCGAACTTATCCCCATGGGGTGGACGGGCAACAGCAGCTCCTGCACCGCCGGAACGAACAGCGTCCTGTATCATCAAGCCACGGTGGATCGAATCAACTATTACCGCGCCATGGCGGGGGTGCCGGGCAATATCACCTTTGACGACACGCTGAATGCCCAGTGCCAGGAGGCGGCCCTGATGATGTCCGCGGAGGATACCCTCAGCCACAGCCCGAATCCCTCCTTTGCTTGCTACACCGACGATGGCGACACGGCCGCGGGCAAGTCCAACCTGACCCTGGGCGAGGCGGGCCCGGAAGCGATTGATATCTACATGGAGGATTTTGGCCTGGGCAACAAGGCCGCGGGGCACCGGCGATGGATACTCTACCCGCGCCAGACGGTCATGGGCAGCGGCAACGTGCCCGCGAATGGTTCCAACAAGGCGGCGAACGCCCTCTGGGTCATCGGGGGCGGGCCTGCCAGTGGCGTCTCTCAACCCGCAGCCTGGCCCAACGACGGATTCTTTCCCAAGCCGCTCATTGTGGGGCGCTGGTCTTATTCCCATCCCGGCGCGGACTTTTCGGCGGCGACCGTCACCTTCGCCGTCAACGGCGTAGAGCAGGATGTCATCCCTTTTACCCCGCAGAATGGCTTTGGCGACAACACCATCGTGTGGGACCCGGTCGTCGCGCAGGGTTCGCCCGGTCCCGATGTGGTGTTTCAGGTGACCATCGATAATTTCAAAGTGGGCGAAGAAGTGATGTCCAAATCGTACGAGGTCATCGCCATCGATGTGATCGATGTCGGCGAGGGCGAGGGTGAGGGCGAGGGCGAAGACCTTTCCAATCTGCAGGTTGAAGTAACCGATCTCTCCACAAGCCTGCCCATTGAGAACGCCACCGTATCGTTGAGTCCCGAAGAGGCACCCGCCCAAACAGAAAACGACGAGGGGATCTACACGTTCTCCGGCCTGCCCCTCGGAACCTACACGGTCACCGCATCGGCCGTCGGCTACAAGACCACGAGTGGGGTAATTCAGTTGGACGAGGCGGAGGAGGGCCTGGCCTTGGAGTTACCGCGAAGTGCCGGCGAAGGCGAAGGCGAAGGTGAAGGTGAAGGCGAGGGCGAGGGCGAGGGCGAGGGCGAGGGCGAGGGCGAGGGCGAGGGCGAGGGTGAAGTTGAAGTTGAAGGTGAAGGTGAAGGTGAAGGTGAAGGTGAACCGGTCACGCTTGAAGAGGCTGCGGAAATGCTCGACGCGGCCTTCGACGACGCGGATGCAAATGGAGACGGTGTATTGAGTTTCTCCGAGGCCCGGACCGAGGTTGCGGGCTTGACCCAGGCGCAGTTTAACGCCATGGACACCAACAACAGCGACACCTTGACTGAGGCGGAGCTGCGCCGTGTCATTGGCGAGGACAGTGGCTGCGCCGGGACGAAGTCCGGCCCGCTTTCCTGGCCAAGGGACCTGGGCGAATGGCTCCTGGGTGTCCTGGGCGTGGCAACCTTCGCCCTGTGGAGCCGATTCATGTCGCCGGAGTCCTGATCCGGAAGTGTAGTGGTACATCACGCGGACTACGCACCGCCCCCAAGCCGGGGGCGGTGTTCCTTTTGGTGGAGCCAGCGCGTCTGAAAGGAAGGGGTTGCATGGCTCGCGGGACTTGGCTATTCTTGGAGATTGAACCCAGAGGAGAATTGCCGTGTCCCGACTCACCTTCCCCGCCCTCCTGATAGCCCTGCTGCTTTCCGCCGTCCAGCCCGTCCGCGCGGGTAACCATGAATTCGATGTGGTGGTCTATGGCGGCACCGCGGGCGGCGCCATTGCCGCCGTGGCGGCGGCGGAGGAGGGGCGCAAGACCGTACTCATCGAGCCCCGCACCCACATTGGCGGCATGACGTCGGGCGGACTGGGCCGAACGGATTTCGGGGACATGTCGGTCATCGGTGGGCGTTCGAAAGAGTTCTATGTTCGCCTCGGGAAGCACTATGGCGAATCGGTCTCGTGGTATTTCGAGCCCCACCAGGCGGAGCGCATCCTCAAGGAGTGGCTCGATGCGGCGGGCGTCACGGTGGTCTATGGCAGCCGCCTGAAGTCGCTGGAGAAGAAAGAAGACCGGATTACGTCCATTACGCTGTTGAATGAGGAGAAGTACCGGGGCGCAATGTTTATCGATTGCTCCTACGAAGGCGATCTGCTGCCGTCCGCGGGCATCACGTATACGTGGGGCCGCGAAGGTCGCGACGAATACGGAGAATCCCTGGCGGGCAAGGTGGATTATTGCCCCAAGCACCAGTTTGACGTGCCCATCAATCCCTACGGCGAAGACGGTGCGCTCCTGCCCTTGATTCAGGCAGACGATGGACTGAAACCGGGGGACGGCGACAAGAAAGTACAGGCCTACAACTTCCGCATGTGTCTGTCCAGCGTCAAAGAGAACCAAATACCCTTCCCCAAGCCCGATGGCTACGATCCGGCGCGATGGGAAATTCTGCGTCGCTATCTCGCAGCGCGACCGGGCCTGATCATGGACGACATCATGATCGTTTCGCCCATGCCCAACAACAAGACGGACGTCAACAACCGGGGGCCGGTCTCCACGGATTTCATCGGCGGAAGCTGGGACTATCCCGAGGCGAGTTATGAGGAGCAGGCGCGCATCTGGAAGGCGCACGAGGATTACGTCAAGGGCTTCTTCTATTTCCTGGCGAATGACCCTTCCGTACCGAAGGCGCTGCAGGATGAAATCAATGGATGGGGCCTGGCGAAGGACGAATTCGCCGACACGGGCCACTGGCCGCACCAGCTCTACGTGCGTGAAGCGCGCCGCATGATCGGCGCCTATGTCATGCGCCAGAAAGACCTGCAGGACGAGCGGACCAAGCCCGACACGATCGGCATGGGTTCCTACAACTCGGATTCGCATCATGTGCAGCGCTTCGTGGTGGATCAGTCGCCCTTGTGGGATAAAGGCACACCGTCGTTGCTCAACGAAGGGGACGTTCAGGTCCCGGTAAAAGCGTACGAAATGCCCTACCGTTCCTTTGTTCCGAAGAAAGAAGAATGCGTCAACCTCCTCGTGGGCTCCGTATTCTCCGCGACCCATGTGGCCTATTCCAGCATGCGAATGGAGCCCCAGTATATGATCATTGGCGAGGCGGCGGGCATCGCGGCGTCGATGGCCATCGCGGCAAAGGCGGCCGTGCAGGATATCGACATCAAGTCATTACAGGACAAACTTCATGCCCACGGCGGTGTCCTGCGGCGGGAAGACGCAAAGCCCCCGTATTTCGATGCGCGCGACTTGCCCGGCATCGTGCTGGATGAAGACGCCGCCGAGACGCAGGGGGAGTGGAGCACATCGCGGGGCGTGGCGCCCTATGTGGGCTTTGAATACTTGCACGAAAAAGTAGCCAATACCCCTGAATCGCGGGTGCGCTACACCCCGGATCTCCCCAGGGATGGGTGGTATGAAGTGCGCATGTCCTACACGGCGGAGAGATTCCGCGCGCAAAAGGTCAAGGTGGTCATTCAGACCGCGGCGGGTCAGGAAATCCAGTTCGTGAACCAGCAGAAGGAACAGGGGCCGCTCTCGCCCTTCATTTCACTGGGCACCTTCGCATTCAAGAAAGGCAAACAGGGCTACGTGGAAATCCAGGGTGGGGAAGATGCGGGCGGCTTCATTGTGACCGATGCGGTGCAGTGGCTGCCGAAGGAGTGAAGGAGTTCCGGCGCGCCGCCGTTTGGCCACGAAGATGGACTTGCCCATGGACCACCAGGGGCAACAGTTGCGGCAACCAATTGTTTCACCACCGTTGCGCTGAGAGCAGGAAGAAGAATGAGAGAAGGAGTTGGTGCGCGCCTGTGATTTTACCTGTAATCCAGGCCGACCATTTCGAACGTGCATTCCAATCGGCTTTGCGCCTTCGCGCCTTCGCGTGAAATACATCTGGAAGCGTGGCCATGCGACCTGCAAGTGTATCTTGGAGAGGCGTCCCAAAGCCGAAAGTAACTTCGATCCCATCTGTGTTCATCTGAGTCCATCCGTGGGAAAAATATCGGTTAGGCTGAAGTGTAAATGGACGCAAGCACACAGTGCGTTACCCACTGCGACACTGCGCGTGAAAGCAAGGCAATGAAATCTACCAACACGATTCTTGGTCTAATGATCCTACTCCCGGCCTTCTCCGCGCTTGCTACACCGCCCCAACGGGATTTTGACGTGGTGGTCTATGGCGCTACGGCCGGGGGCGTGGCGGCGGCGGTGGCTGCCGCCGGCGAGGGGGGCTCCGTCGCCCTCATCGAGCCGCGCCACCATGTGGGCGGCATGACCAGCGGCGGCCTCGGGGCCACGGACTTCGGCCGAACGCAGGTCATCGGCGGGATGGCCCGCGACTTCTATGAGGAGCTCGGCGAACTCTATGGCGAACCGATCTCGTGGTATTTCGAGCCCCATCAGGCCGAGCGTGTGTTGCGGCGATGGTTGCGCGAGGCGCGGGTTGACGTCTTTTTCGGGAGTCGTCTCGACGCCGTGGAGAAGGAGGGGGGGCGCATCGCCGCGATCACGCTGGAGAGCGGCGCGCGATTCACCGCCGAAGTATTCATCGATTGCTCCTACGAAGGCGATCTACTTCCCCGGGCGGGTGTTTCATACACGTGGGGCCGGGAAGGGCGGGATGCTTATGGCGAAAGCCTTGCGGGTCGCATCGAATACAGCGACAAGCACCAGTTCTCCGTGCCGGTGAATCCGCGGGATGACGCGGGCAATTTGTTGCCGCTAGTCTTCACCGGCGAAGGGGGCGCGCCGGGTTCGGCTGACCAAAAGGTTCAGGCCTACAACTTCCGGCTCTGCATGACCCAGAATCCCAAGAACCGTGTGGCCTGGCCCCGACCCGAGGGCTTCGACCCGGCGCAATGGGAACTGCTGCGGCGCTATCTCGCGGCGCGCCCGGAGACGAAATTCGCCGAGTTGTGCAATCCCATCGCCATGCCCGGCGGCAAGACGGACACCAACAACAACGGCCCCATTTCTACAGACTACATCGGCGCAAGCTGGGGTTATCCCGAGGGGAGCTACGAAGAACAGGCGGCAATCTGGGCGGACCACGAGCGTTACGTGAAGGGCTTTTTTTACTTTCTCGCCCACGATGCGGGCGTGCCCGCCGAGCTCCAGGCCGAAGTGCGCTCCTGGGGCCTGGCGAAAGATGAGTTTACCGATACCGACAACTGGCCGCACCAGCTCTACGTGCGCGAAGCCCGGCGTATGGTCGGGAGCTATGTCACGCGCCAGAGCGATCTGCAAGA
This sequence comes from Candidatus Hydrogenedentota bacterium, assembly GCA_016791475.1. NCBI lineage: Bacteria > Pseudomonadati > Candidatus Hydrogenedentota > Candidatus Hydrogenedentota bacterium. Next base: position 63,341 of record JAEUWI010000044.1, on the reverse strand, counting down.
GAACCGCCGGAAAGACGACAGCATCGGCATGGCCTCTTACAACTCCGACTCGCATCATGTCCAGCGTCTTCCGGCCACCGCATCGCCCCACTGGCCCGACGGCACACCCTCCACCCTCAACGAGGGCGATATGCAGGTCGGCGTGCGGCCCTACGACATGTCCTATTGTTCCTTTGTGCCGCAGGCGGCGGAATGCGAGAATCTGCTCGTGGGCTGTGCCTTTTCCGCCTCCCATGTGGCCTATTCCAGCATGCGTATGGAGCCCCAGTACATGATCATTGGCCAGGCCCTCGGCATAGCCGCAGCTTTGGCGCGCGAAGGGAATACCCCCGTCCAGGATATCGACGTCACCGCGTTGCAGGCGAAACTTCGGAGTCTTGGGGCCATTCTCCACGAGGACGAGGCCAACCCCGACTGGCTGCGGGCCTCGGATCTGCCCGGCGTAGTGATGGACAATGACCGCGCCGAACTCATCGGGAATTGGAAGCCATCCGTGAGCGCGGGACCCTTTGTGGGACTCGATTATGTGCACGACGACAACGCGGCCAGCTCCGAAAATATGGCTCGATTTAACCCCGGGTCATTGGCTCCGGGTCGCTATGAGATCCGACTGTCCTACTCGGCCAATCCGAATCGGGCGGTGCGGGCGCTCGTGCGGGTTCATACCGCCAGCGGAGTGGTCGAATTGCATCTGGACCAGCGCGCCTCTCAGGGAGCGCTCGCGCCCTTTGTGAACCTCGGTCTGTACGATATCGCGGCGGGCGGCGGGACGGTTGAAATTGTCGGCAGTCCCGATGCCGGCGGGGTCCTCAGCGCGGACTGCGTTCAGTGGTTGGCGCAATAGTCCGGCGGATCGGCGCGGATAAAGAGGTACTGATCGGCGACTTGATCAACCCATCGCGGGGAATACACTACCGGGAGGAGATTTTCCGTGGATGATCGGGCCGCGATGGTCCGTTTGCCCGTGAACATTGCCGGAGGGAAAGCGACGGGTCCCACACTTTCTCGGATCGATGTTCAACTGCTATCATCGAACCGGAGTCGACCCCTATTCCCTTCGGGGAGAACAGACGTCGAATCGGGCAGCCGCGCGAGGATTCGAAATCCGCGCGGAGGATGGAGGAATGGTGAACGTGTTTCTGGTCAAACGGATGAATGATGGTTCACGCCGGGAGGGTCATGCCCGATTGGCAGTGCTGGCGCGATGGGGGAATGTCGTTGCCCTGGTCTTTCTATGCTGTTTCCGATCGGACGCCCAGGTGACGGAACCCGCCCAGATGTTCGAACGTATGCGTTCCAACTTCTTGTTGGAATCGGGGGCCAGCATCGGAAACCGGATCGAGGCGGAGGTGACCTGGCGGTTGGAGAAAGACGGGCCCGCATTACGCTCGGGGCGCGTGGTGGACCAGTGGCTGGTCCTCAGCGACGGCGAGCGATACGGGACCGAGCGGTTCCGGCAGTCTCCCGACGGCGACCGTAAGACGCGTACCGTGTATCTGGATGAAGAGCGACGCGAGTTCGAATTCGACTTGACGGTAAGTGATGAAGTAGCAGTGGCGGGTAAATTGAGTATCCGCCATGGGTTTGGCCGCGGCCCATACATCCGCCTTCCCCTGCTCAATTATCTTGATCGGCTGTGTGGACCACCGGGTCGCTTCGGTTTTGGGTACAAGGCATTGGCAGACAAAGGCCAATTGGTCGAGGTTGACGGGCACCCGTGCCATGAAATTACAGGGGAGTGGAATGGGAGAATTTTCACGTTCTGGCTCGACCCCGAATTCGGCTGCCTGCCGCGCAGGTATACCATTCAGGTCACTCACGCCAGTGAGGCAAGCAGCCGACGGCGCGGCTGGCGTGATTCGAGAGACGAGAGGCTTCTGGCACCTCCCCCCGTAATAGATCAGAACACCATACCCGTCAGGACGGAGGAGTTGCTGTCCGTTACGGAACTCGCACGACAAAGTGGCCACTTTGTCATCGAAACCGCTGTGCTTGAGCGGACCCAATATTTCGACGGGGGAAGTGTATGTTCGGAACGGATCATTCTCAAGACTGGAGACTACGCCTCGGACGGGCGTCTGGATATACCGGGCTTTCTTGAGTTCAAGGGGCTCATGCGAGACGGGACGCCTGTGCAGGAATATTGGCCGGAACCAGGTAACGCTCCAGACTCGGTCGAGCGCTACACCCTGACCGGTGGTCAGCGACTCCCCGCCAGCAGGAGCTTCAAAGACTATCTGGGCGATCTCCGGGAAGATCTGGGCCGGCTCGGGCGAGACTTCTCCCTTCAGAATCTCCAGCGAATCGACAGCAAGTTTCTGATTGCTGTCTGCGCCATCGCCGCCCTGCTGATCAATGGCGGAATCGCCTATGCGAGCTACCGGAAGAATCGCACCAAGCCGTCCTGACGCGGGCGCTGACTCTGCAGCGTCAGGGGTTGCCTTCCGCCGTGCCTGTCGAGGGTACGCGTCGATCCACCGTCGGCGCGCCATCCTTGATTCCGAGGCCCTCTTCGGTGAAATTAACGTCGGGTGAGTCAATACCGACGCGAGTCTCTTTTAATGTGACTTCAACGGCATCCAAAGTTCCCGAAGTGTCCGTCAGGTGCCGCAGATGCGAGAGGAGCCAGATGCCGCGATACTCCGTGGATTCTACATAGGTCCCGTCGAAACGCTCGAAGGTTTCTGTGCTGAACACTCCTTTGTCGAAGAATCGGTTGCTGTACAGGCCCTCGACCAGGGAGTAACCCTGGTCCGGAGCCACGACGTACTGCGTTACCCCTTCCCGATCACGGCCATGGTCACCGCGTTTCCAGGTGAATTTCAGTTCGAGCAGGCGTTGGCCGTTCCGATGGACTTCGCTGATCTTCGGAAGCCGGTCTTGTTCAAGGAACTCTTTCAGCAGTTCATGCAGTACGTAGCCTCGAAACCGGTACAACAGTTCGGGCTCAAAACGGTAAAGAATGGCTATCGGATTTACCGACGCCGGTGGTTGCGTGTCGATAAAAACCGAATCTGCCGTAACGTCGTAAGTCACGGAGCGGTGGCCATCCAGTAGTGTTCGCGTGTTTTGAGGGGGGAAAGGCGACCAGATGGTGGATGGCGTGGCCGGCTGCGGAATCACTACATCGAAGCGCAGCAGGTCACCTCGCTGCATCCACGTGACCTTCGCCGTGTGGTTCGGGTCAAAGTGGAAATTATCCATCGAAAAGGGGAGCTTTTCCGCTGGGCGATCTTCCGCCACCTCGCGTTGCAGGCGGACGGTACAGGCACCGGATGAATGCTTCAGGAGCGCTGCGCGCTTCTCCGCGTTGGCTTGGATCGCGTCGATAATTGACTGAAGGGTTGGCTCGGAATAGACAAGGCTTGCGCTACAGCACAGGAAAAACGCGAGCGCCAGCCCGTTGAGAATACGCATCGCACGCCCTCCTGGAGTAGTCGTGTCGTTCGGTCGGAGTCGCCATTTTCAGAAAGAGAACAGTACCATCATCAAATATAACGTCCGAGCCACGAACTTGTTTGCGTTGTAACCCACGGTCTACTCGTTTCGGACCTGCCGCTCCGCTTCCTCCAGCTCTCTCAGCAATTTCCTCATTCTCTGGGCGCTTTCCGCCGCCGCTGCCTTTCGGCGACGGTGGATCGAAGCGAGCCGGCTGGCAGTTCCCGGAATCCAGGCGCAAGTTGTCTCGACGGAATATACGAACGAAAGCGTCGCGGCGACCGCAAATAGATTGGTGTTCAAATCCCCCGAACGGCCAAACACGGCCAGCCCGAGTATCCCCGTGAGGATATACTTGATCTGCACCAACTGCGTGACGGCTCTCTTGCCCCCGTCGCTGTCTGGCTCCCGCAGTGATTGTTTGTCCATGTCCGCTGCTCGCCTTGAGTCTTGAAAAATCAGGACTTCTGATTCCCGTAGTCGTCACTAGATTCCCGCGCGGCGGCCCGTTGCTGGAGAGGCAGCGGAGCGAGCACGACACGCTCAGGGTGTTCCTGTTGTTTCTCCTGTAGGTACTTCACCAACGCGTCAAGGTCGCAGTTGAATTCTTTCGCGATCTCGTCCTTGATTCGCCACACTTCTTCGAGAATGGGGTCGGCGGACATGGCTTAATGCTCCATAAGTTCTTCGGGACTACAGATAACCGGGCATTCGTAACCAGAGCGTTCGATAATGGAATTCATGCGCTTTCGGAGCGTTGCGTTTGCGATATGCCGGTAGTTCCAGGTAAGCAAGAATTCAGCGCGATGGATCGAAGCGACCGCAATGTGGAGGGCATCTGCCCCAGAGTTTGTCGGGAGGATACCGTCATCGAGGATGGCCCGCGCCAATAATCGAGCCGCTTCGCTCACATCCAGGAGCTTGCACCCGGAAAGTGCCGCAATCCGCTGCTGCGCTGCGTTCAGATCCCCTCTCGATGCTTCCAGTGTGACAATTTCCGAAGTGACCAATTCAAAGGCTTGGGCGGAATCTACCCACCAGCGCTGGGTCACTTCCTGGCGCGCGGCGGCAATCAGGTCCCTGCTCGGGCGACTGGTCAAGTAACTAATTACACTCGTTTCGATGTACACTGTGGGCTTCATACCCACAGTATAGCATCAAAAAATGCGCGTTACAGCCCCGTCTTCCTCTTGAGCATCCCGACTTCCTCTTCCGTCAGGTAGCGCCATTCGCCCGGTTTGAGCTCGCTGGCCTGGATGCCGCAGAAGGCGATGCGGGTGAGTTGTGCCACGGGGTGCCCTACCGCCTTGCACATGCGCTTCACCTCGCGGTTCTTGCCCTCATGGATCTGTAGGCGGACGAGGCTCTGCTTCGGTGTGTGCTTCATCACCTGGGCCTTCGCGGGGGCCGTCATGCCGTCTTCCAGCTCGACTCCCGCGCGGAGCCGCACGAGGGCTTCGTCGGTGACGCGGCCCCAGACCCATGCGAGGTAGACCTTGGGGATCTGGTAGCGCGGATGGATGAGGCGGTTGGCCAACTCGCCGTCGTTGGTGAGGAGGAGCACGCCACCCACATCGAGATCGAGTCGGCCGATGGGGAAGACCCGCGCGCCCACATCGCCGAGGCCGTCGAGCACCGTCGTGCGGCCATGGGTATCTTTGGCCGTGGTGATGGTATTTGGGAGTTTGTTCAACACCAGGTAGACGTGGGCCTCGGTGCCCACGGGCTTGCCGTCCACGTGTACCGTGTCGGTGCCGGGCTCGACCTTGCAGCCGAGCGATGCCACCTCACCATTGACCGTGACGCGGCCATCCTCGATCAACACTTCCGCGGCGCGGCGCGAGGCCACGCCGCAGGCGGCCAGGTATTTCTGGAGCCGTTCCACGGCCCTACCGCGTTTCCTGGAGTTCTTCCAGGGTGGGCAGTTCCTTGAGGCTGCCCAGGCCGAACTGCACCAGGAAATCGTCCGTCGTGCGATACAGCTTGGGGCGCCCGGGAGAATCGGAGACGCCGCTTACCTTGATGAAGTGGCGCTCCTGCAGTTGCTCAAAAGCGTGGGACACGCTCACGCCGCGGATCGCTTCCACTTCGGCGCGCGTCGTGGGCTGTTTATAGGCGATGATGGCCAAGGTTTCCAGCACAGACTTGGAAAGACGCTTGCTCCGCTTGATCTGGAAAAGACGGCGGATGAAGGGGGCAAACTCGGGTTTCGTGAGCAACTGGTAGCCGCCGCCGATTTCCTTCAGGAAATAGGGGATCTCCGGGCGCTTGTTCAAGTCCTCGCGCAGCTCTTCCAGCAGCATACCCACGATTTCCGGGTCCATGTGCTCGCTGATGGCCTCGGCGAGGCGCGTGGCGTTCATGGGCCGGTCGCTGGCAAACAAAAGCGCGTAAAGCGCCTGGCGCGTCTCTTCGCGGCCCATGGACTCGATGGAGACGATCTCCTCGTCGTAATCCTCGTCCTCGCCGGGGGCTTCGCCCTCGACCTGGCTGCCTTCGATGCCCTTATGTTCCTCGTTCTCGGCCACCTCAGCTCACCTTCTGCCCCATCAGTTCCAGGAAGGGCCGCAATTCTTCGACCAGCGCCGCGAACTTGTGGGGCTTCAGGGACTGGGGACCATCGGAGAAGGCTTCCGCCGGGCGGGGGTGTACTTCGATCATCAGACCATCGGCACCAGCGGCCACGGAAGCGCGGGACATGGGGCGCACGAGGTCCCACATGCCGGCGGCGTGGCTCGGATCGATGACCACGGGCAGGTGCGTGTATTTCTGGAGCACCGGCACCGCCTGGATGTCCAGCGTGTTGCGCGTCTCGGTTTCAAAGGTGCGGATGCCGCGTTCGCACAGCACCACGTTCGGATTACCCTCGGACATGATGTACTCGGCGGACATGAGCAGTTCCTGGATGGTGGACATCATGCCGCGCTTGAGGAAGACCGGCTTGCGGGCCTTGCCCACGGCCTTGAGCAGACCGAAGTTCTGCATGTTGCGCGCGCCGATCTGGAACATGTCGGCGTGCTTCTCCACAAGGGGAACCTGCTCCGTCGTCATGACTTCCGTGACCACCGGCATGCCGTATTCCTTGCCCGCCTCTTCCAGGAGAATCAGGCCCTCTTCTTCCATGCCCTGGAAGCTGTAAGGCGAGGTGCGGGGCTTGTAAGCGCCGCCGCGGAGCATGTTCGCACCCGCTTCCTTGCAGACCTTGGCCGTCTCGAAGATCTGGTCACGGGATTCCACAGAGCAGGGGCCACCCACAATGCAGAAGTTGCCATTGCCGATTTTCACGTTGCCGCATTCAACGACGGAGCGCTCCTGCTTCACCTCCAGACCGGCCAGCTTGAAGGGCTTAAGGATGGGAACCACCTTCTCCACGTGCGGCAGGCTTTCCAGCGCGGCGAGGCGTTCCTTGCCCCGCTCGTCGCCCACCGCCGCGATGACGGTGCGTTCCACACCCTCGATGACGTGGGGGCGATAACCCAGGTCTTCGACCTTCTGGATTACGTAGTCGACATCTTCCTTGCTTCGGGAGGCCATTATGATAATCATGGCGAAAACCTTCCGTGAATTGAATCATTGGCGACGCGGTGGGCCCCTGGCCTTCAGGCCGCATCTGGCTGAATAGTTACAATTTCCTGTCACGCCGCCGGGGAGCCGTCGCTCCCGGAGTCTCCACGGACAGGCCCTTCCGACTTTCCGGGAGACAGGTATTCACAGGCGGGCCGGGTTGGACTTATCCCCTTGAACCCGTTGGGTATAGGTCGTCAATGGATGGGGAAAAGCACTGGCCCGGAATGGAAAAGTATACCTGCCGCCGCCTTCGGAAAGCAACGAAATGGCCGCGCCGTGGTATTGTGGAAGGGTGCAATGCAACCTGTCGGGTCGGTTTCCGGCCCCACGTGGTACCATGATCGAGTAACCGGCTTGCGCGATGGGTAAAACGATACAGGAAAGGGGTCACAATGCGCGTCTCACTTCAAATCCTCGGCGTATTCCTCATGGCGGCGCTTGGCCTGCTGGGAACGGGCTGTCCCCCCGATCCCGTGGAAGCCATTTCCTTTTCCAATGCCACCCTCGATTTCGAGCGCAGCGAATTGCCGCGCTTTCTCGAAGTGTGGAACAACAATCCCGACGTCGAGCGACTCACGCTCGCCGTGACACCCTCCAACTCGTGGATCGTGGTCAACGTCCGCACGGTGGCAAGCAACGCGCCCGCACAGACCTCGGGCCCCTTCAACAAGCAGACCCTCCAGGTCTCCATTGATCGCACCCGGTTATCGGCCGGCCAGCACACGGGCAGCATCATCTTCAGTGCGCCCGGCATCATCACCCGCTCCGTCCAGGTGACCGTTACCCAGGATGAAACGGGCGGCTCCGGCGCGCTGAACGTCATAAACCCCGTGACCACCTATTCCTCGCCCTACCTCATCGATTTCTCCTTCTCCCTCCACGACAGCGACGGGCACGGCGTCGTGCGGGATCCCGATCTCTTCGCCGTCCTCGCGAGGGAAGGCGCACAGGTCATCCCCAATGAAACCGACGTCTACCTCCAGCGCGGCGCGGCCCGCCAATTGAAGGTCGCACTCGTGCTGGACTACACCCAGTCCATGCAGGAGTCCGGTGGCGCCATCGCGGCCATGGAGGATGCCGCGAAAAATATTCTTCTGCCCGCCCTCAACGACGATGCCCTGGTCAGCGTCACCGAGTTTCACCGGGACGATGCCGAGGCGGAAATCGTGACGCCCTTCACCGTGGATCGCGCCTTTACCCGCGACCGGATCGACGCAATCCAGAGCGAGTTCGTTCGCGGATTCTATTCCGCATCGCGCATGCTCGACGCCGTGCTCGACGCCGCGGGCGCCTTCGAGTCCGCCAGTCAAGACGAGGAGTCGCGGTATATCCTGCTCTTTACCGATGGCGACGATACCTCCAGCACCGCCGACACCAACGCCGTGGTGAATCTCGCGAAAGCCCGGGGCATCCGGATCTATGCCATCGACTTTGGCACGGATGCAGTCTCCACCGATCTCGATGAACTCACGGAGCGCACCGACGGCACCCTCTTCACCGCCGAAACCGTGGCCGATCTGGATGATTCCTTCATGCAAATCGTGCAGGACCTCGACGGCCAGTACACCCTTCGCTGGGCCTCCGTTGCCCGAAGCAATACCCCCTTCCTGCCGGGCTTCACGCTGATCCTCGGCGACGACTCAACCAGCTATACCGCGGAGACCAACTTCGTCCCCACCCAGCACGCGGGCAATGGTCCACTGGAAGGGAAGCTCCGCTTCGTCTCCTCCGACAGCGAAAACGCCACCACCGTCTTCCTCCGCGCGGATTATATCCCCCGGCTGATCAGCCGATTCAGCATCTATCTCGCGAGCGACACGGGTTTCACGATCGACGTGGTGGACGCGTCAAATGACGGTCTGCTGAGCGGCTGGACCCTCGCCAGCACCGACGACCCCGAGGGCAACGGCATCACCCTCGATTTCCAGTCGCCCGATGACCCCATGCCCTTTGGCGCCTTCGGTCCCATGCTGCGCATCAGCTTTGACGCGCTCATACCCGAGGGCGAACCCCTCTTCTCCCAGGTCTACGTGGACAACACCCTCTACGAGGGCGGCGGAGGCCAGAGCTTCGTGGTGGAGGGCTACGACAACACACCGCCGGTGAAGTAAGCCGATGGCATGAATGGAATTGCAAGGGCGGACCCGGGTGCGCCGGGGTCCGCCCTCTTGGCCTACCACGGATGGCGCGGAAAGGCAGGGTCGAAGCCCCGCGCGAATGTGCTATGCTGGTGCCAACGGCGAGACAGCCGCGCGCGTTTTTTCCATGGGAATCGACCCACAGGTGCCACCATGAGTAAGCCGTTCATCAAGCGACTCAAGATTTCAAACTTCAAGAGCATCGATACGCTCGAATTGCACGATGTTGGCCCCTTTTCAGTATTTGCCGGGGCCAACGGGACGGGTAAGAGCAATTTTTTTGATGCATTGGCGTTTTTTCAGAGGGTGGTGGTCAGTGGCGCGGTAGAAGCGATTCGTTCTTCGGGGGGCTCTGAATTTGTCCGAAATGCGACCGCGCTTAAGTCGTCTGATGAAACTAATTTTGGCATTGAGCTGGACGGTGTCCTTTTAGATAGCTCCGAGGCGCAAGCCGGGGTGTTTGTACCAACAAGTTATTCCATGACAATCCATGGCGGAGAATCTGGGCCCCAGTTGGAGGAGGGTCTGACACAATCCGGCAAGACGTACAACCGACCTCGTGGAAAGTCGGGGCTTGAATACACCACAATTACGGGGCATCCAATTAGTCCAAGAATCCGCGACGACTATTCAAACTTATCAATGTTTGAGGGTATTGCCGTCGGTGAACTCGCACGAAATATCCGTCTGTACAGAATCGATCCTGGCGCGGCGACGGGGGCCTTTGAGCCAGATGGCGATGACACATTCCTCGACGTGAGCGGTCGCAATCTGGCGGCGGTACTGTCCCGCATGGGGAAAGATCCCAATGTGCGGGAAGACATTCGCGAATGGATGGAGTTCTTAGTGCCGACGGTCGAATCGGTAAATATCGAGCGCAGGCATCTTGATCAAAGATCTGAGATCACGTTCAAGGAAAAGCATGCGGCGCGCGCGTTTCCCGCAGGCTTTGTATCCCAAGGTACCATGTTTGCACTGTCTCTTCTTGTCGCTATTCTCGACAAACCCGCCCCTCTCAGCCTAACACTCATCGAGGAGCCGGAGCGGGGATTGCATCCAAAAGCAATAGGCGAGTTGATCGAGTTGATGCGGGAAACCGCGACGCCGGAGCACGCGATTTGGATCACGACCCATTCCGAGTCCGTCGTGAGGCACACGAAGCTGGAAGAGTTGTGGCTTGTAGACCGAAAGGAGGGCGCCACGATAATGAAACATGCTTCCGATGGCAATCTGACCGATGAGGATATTCGCCCGTTCGGCATGGATGAGGCCTGGCTGTCCAATCTTCTGGGTGCGGGACTGCCTTGGTGAGGGTGGGTTTCATAGTCGAAGGCGACACAGAGAAACTCTTGGTCGAAAGCAGTTGCTTTCGCAACTGGATGCACGGAGACCTCGGTCTGGAGGTGGCTGATCCTGTCCTGAACGTGTCGAGCATCGACAATTTGAGGTCACACCGACTATCTTTACAATTTCCAGCCTTCGTCAAGGAGGCGCGGCCCGACAAGGTCGTTATCCTTGCCGATCTCGATCCAAGCGCGGTCGTACCTTGCATCACCGGCAGAAAGCAATTGATTTTCGCAGATGGTGTGGATCTCGTGCTGATCGCCAGAACATCGGTGGAATCGTGGTTTCTTGGAGATACCGAAGCCATGCGAAGTTACATGGGCAATAACGAATTCTTCGAAGCGATGCCCGAGGTTTATGCGAATGCATGGGAAAGACTGAAGTCCGTGCTCGTTGAGCATACAGGTCGAGGCCCGGGGGCAAGCAAGCCCAAGTTCGCCGAGAAGTTTATCCAGCGTCATGGCTTCGACCTTACCCGCGCCGCGGCACATCCCGCGTGCCCGAGTGCGGCCTATGCCATCGCGCGCTTGAAGTCCCTCGCCGCAACCTGACGCGCACGCGGGGCTTTGTATAGAATAAGCGTGAAGAGTTGAGTGTACTGGACTCAGGGCTCAACAATTGCCAAGTGTTGAGTAGTTGGTCTCGGGACCGTGTCCGTCCCTACTGTATAGAGAGTTTACTTGTGATAGAAGTTCGTTGCCCCCATTGCAATACCGTGCTGGAAGCGCCGACAGACCTCGCCGGAAATGGCGTCAACTGCCCGTCGTGCGGCGCTGCCGTCCGGGTGCCCGTACCCGTTTCCGCCGAGGTGATAGACGTGCGCGCCGTGGCCCTGAATGACCCGGAGCCCGAAAAAGAACCGAACTACGAAGACGATCCCTTCTTCAACCCGGAATACCAGCGTCCGCCGTCGGGCAACATGTGGGGACGTACCATCCGCATCGACCGGGGCGGGGATGGCTCCGGCTGCTGTCTCTTCGGTTGCGCCGGCCTGATACTTTTCGTCTTCCTCGCGATTCGCGGGTTCTTTTCTCTCTTCTAACCACACCAGGCGCGCCTCAACGTTCCCGCCGCCAATCGGCGCGAAATTTCCACTTGACAAAGTAATGATACTGCCTTATCATTACCGAAATCAGCGGGGGCATTGGAGCAGATCAGTGGTCAACAGCGCATTCAGCAGGACAGGATGGAATTTCAGCGCCGCGGCGTTGGCCGTCCTGCTTTTTGCCATGAACCTCGCCGTCCCCCTCCACCAGGCTACCCATAACGCGGCGCTTGTCGCCCATGGGCACCTGGATTGCGGCGGGCGCGCAACGTTCCTCACGCCCCACGAAGGGCACGGGGAGCACCGTCACGGGGAAGACGCCTGCCTTATCTGCCAGGGCGCGACCCGAATCGTCGGTATCCTGCCCGCGATCTCTTCCAGAGCGCCCGAACTGACCGGGCCGACCGGGGCGCCAGGCAGCCCCGGAACCCTCCACGGTGTCCCGGCGGGGCACGAATTTCAGCGAGGTCCTCCGCAGGAGGATTTCCCCGTAACCGGGGCCTGATTCCCCCTTTTTTTGCTCGCTGAATGCATCCCGATCCGGATAACTGCGCCCGTAGTGTGCCCGGTCGGGTCCCCATTCCAAACCGCACCCGTTCCGCGTGGAGAATTGTCATGGAAATCATCATCCGTCGCCGCGACATCTATGTTGTTTTTACCGTCCTCTTCCTCTTTGTATGCTGGGTCGCCTACGCCAAGTTTGAAAATCGCTCCATGCAGGCTCGCCTGCGGGAGCTCGCATCCAGGCACGTGGACGAATGGTTCAACACGGAGTCACCGCAGGTGAAGCGGGAAGACTTCGAGTATGTGGCCATTGTGGACACCGAGCGCCCCTACGAACTCTTTGGCCCTTCCTATGGCGTGGTGCACGTCTACATCCGCGAGAAGGGCGACAAGGATTGCAAGACCTTCAAGGGCATCGAGTACTACTACAAGCACGATGGCAACGAGTGGGAGCTGGGGGACAGTGCCGGGTGCTCCGCGAAAGAGCACCACATCCGGGCCTTCGAAACCTACCTCGAGAAAGGCATGGGCATCGAGGAGCGCGTTTTTGACGATGCCCTGGGCATCGAGTTTGACGTGGAGAAGCTCCGCGCGCACCTGGAGGGCCGGCCCTATGAGGGCGGCGGATTACACGATGGGCACGACCACGACGAGCCGGCGCTCCAGTCCGTCGAGCAAGGCGCGGCATCGACGGTGTCGGCGTCTTCGGAAGGTGAAGCCGTCCCCCATACCCCCACGATAAGGGAGAAACAATTGGATCGCATGTGGGACGAGCGGCAGGCCCGGAAGGAAGCGCGCAAATTGAAACAGGAAGAAGCTACGGAAATTCAGCCGGACGGAATGGAAGCGCAATGATCAGCAACGAGAATGTTATCGAAATCCGGGATCTCATGGTCGAGTACACGACCGACAGCGGGAAGCTCATCCGCGCCGTCGACGGACTCAATCTCTCCGTGAAGCGCGGCGAGGTCGTGGGTTTCATCGGTCCCAACGGCGCGGGAAAGTCCACCGCGATCAAAGTGCTGATGGGCTTCAGGAAGCCCACCAAAGGCACCGTGAAAGTCATGGGCCTGCCCGCGGGTCACATGGATGGTCGGCGCCAGGTGGGCTTCCTGCCGGAAGTCGCGCTGTACTATCCCTTTCTGACCGCGCGGGAAACCCTCCGCATGTTTGCGAAACTGCGGGAGATACCAAAGCCACAACGCGAGGCCATGATCGACGAGTTGCTCGCGAAGGTGAAGCTCACGGGACGCGATCGCGAGCCGGTGCGCGGCTTCTCCAAGGGCATGCTCCAGCGCGTGGGCATCGCCCAGGCCATCATGGGCGAACCCGACCTGCTGATCCTGGACGAGGTCACTTCCGGGCTCGATCCCGTGGCGCGCTACGACGTTCGCCGCATCCTCATGGACTTCAAGGCGAAGGGGAAGACGGTGTTCTTCTCGTCCCACGAGCTCTCCGAGGTCACCATGCTCTGCGATCGGGTGATCCTGATCGACGAGGGCAAGGTGCTGGCGGAAGATCACCTTGCGGCCATGTCGAACGCCATCCGGCGCCATATTGTGAAAGTGGACGGCCTGCTCTCGCCGCCGGTGCTGCCGCCGGGCGTCTATATCCACGCCGTGAGCAACGGCCAGACCACCTTCTCCGCGGACAGCGTGGAGGCGCGGGAATCCATCGACCAGTTGCTCAGGGAACTCAATGTGGAGGCGAAATCCTCCTATGAGGAGCCCGGCTCCCTGGAAGACTTCTTCGTCCAGCGCATTGGTCACAAAGTCAGTTGATTGGAACTATCGCCGTGGCCCCGATGGGCCGCGCATACTCTTGGAAAGCCATTTCCCATGGATAAAATTCTGGGCATCGCCCAAGTCACCATCATCGATTCCTTTCGGCGCAAAGATCCCTACGTCGTCCTTATTCTCGCCGCGCTCATCGTATTCGGCGCGGGGCTCTTCAGCCGTTTCGGCACCGAAGGGCTCGGGAAATTCGTGAAGGACGTGGGCTTCACCACCACCGGGCTGCTTGCGGTACTCATCTGTGTGGTCACCGCCGCCCGCCAGCTCCCCAACGAAATACAAAACCGGACCCTCTATCCCCTCCTGGCCAAGCCCGTTTCCCGGCTGCAGGTCTTTCTCGGCAAATACCTGGGCGTCTGCGCCATGGCCTCCGCCGTGGTCGTGCTCTTCTCGGCCGAGCTCTTCCTGCTCTTCAAGATTCTCGGCGTCCCCGTATCGGCGGTCTTCTTCCAGGCCGTCTACCTGCGCATCCTCGCCATGTGGATCATCGCCGGACTCACCCTGTGCCTGTCGGTCTTTCTGACCCACAGCGGCAACGTTACCGTGTCCATGCTCCTGGCCCTGGCCATGCAGACCTTCGCCAATACCCTCACCACGGTCCGCACCGACCTGGAAGGATGGGGGCGCACGCTGATGGAAGTCCTCTACTGGGTCCTGCCCCATCTCGAGCTCTTCGATCTCACCAAGCGCGAGGTCCACGGTTACCTGCCCACCCCCTTCTGGGTGCTCGCGGCGCTGACGCTCTACGCCCTGGTTTACGCGTCGGTGTTCATCGCCGTGGGCGTTCGCCGCTTCCACCGTGTCGATCTCTAAGGAGTTTTTCCGATGAAAAAAGATACCCTGGTGGTTCTGGGCCTCGTCGCCATCGCCCTCGTCGCGGGCGCCATGCCGGGACGGCTATCCGCCGCCGTGGTGGTCTCCGACGCCACCTACCAGCCCAGTGAAATCGAAGCGGCCAAAGAGTCTATCGCCCTGTCCCTCATGGGCCAGCTCCAGATGTCCGTGGGCGACCTGATGTGGCTGAAGAGCATGGAATACCTCCACGTCGGCATGGTCCAGCGCATGCCCACCAAAGGCGAGGAGGAAGAAGGCTTCATGCGGCAGGACGCCACCGGAACCGCCGTGGGCATGGGCCACACCGAAGGTGTGAACATGGTTCTGGACAAAAATCGGGACTGGCGCGGCCTGCTCGGCGAAATTCATCGCAACGTGACCTGCTATCAGGAAGGGCACGTCCACGACGACCCGAAAGAAATCATTCCGTGGTACCAATTGGCCGTCAAGCTCAATCCGCGGCTCGAGCGCCTCTACACCCTGGGCGCCTTCTACCTCACCGACTTCGCCGGTGATCCCGCCGAGGCGAAGGATTTGCTCGTGGCCGGTTTGAAAGCGAACCCCAACAGTTTCGAAGTCAAGGCCGCGCTGGGTCGCCTCTTCTTTGAGTATGCCGACCGTCTTGAGTTGCTCATCCACGAGGAGAACCGGGGAAAGGAAATCGAAATTCCGGAAGATCTGAAGCGGTTTCACCCCAGCAACGCCACCGAGGCCTACCGCGTCGCGGTCGAAGTACTGACCGAGGGCGCACGGGACGCGCTGAAGCTCAAACTCGCCATGCGCGACAAGCGCGAGGTTTTCGATGAGTTTCAGGACCAGGTCCACGGCGAAACCTATCTCTTCCTGGCGCGCGCCCTCACCGAGCTGGGTGAATATGACAAGGCCATGGCCGTCTGCGATGAAGGTCTTGAGTACTCCCGGCACAATCTCCTGCGCTCGCAGCGCCGCGTCGCGGAGCGCCTGAAGAACGGCGAAACCGCCGAACCGGTCAGTTAGCGCGAGCTGCGGCATGCGCGTGAAACGGAAAGTCCGGAGCTCGGGTGGCCGCACCATCGGTTGCCGCCCCTCGGGAGCCAGGTATTGCGCTGCGGTCTCATGGGCCTTGCCTGTCATGGTGGCGGCCGTAGTGATTCGGCTGCTGAGCGCCGTGCCGGGCGTGCCGGTGCTGCATTGGCATGGTACCGATGGGCGCTTCCACACCCACGCCGGTGGTGGGCTGCCCCACGAACACGGGGATCAATCGGGTGACGGTCCGCAGCCGGACGGACACTTCCCAGTCGCCGCGGGCTACTACTCGCCCAACAGTGCGGCTGTAGAAGATGCGGACGCTTCGCAGACGGTACCGATGGAACAAGCGGCCGGGTGGCCTCATCCCCTGTGGGTGCGGGTGCCCGAGTCGCAAGATGGGGTGGAGGACCTCCAGGCACGGGCTCCACCTCAACCGGAAAGGACAGAACTCGTGTAGTTTTCAATCCGCGGCAAGATGCCGTCCTTTCCCGCCGCTTCGGCTGCATCAAATAGTGGAGTACCGAATATGAATGAAGCACCACGACGGGGTTTTACCCTGATCGAGCTGCTGGTGGTGATAGCCATCATTGGCATACTCGCGGCCATCTTGCTTCCGGCATTGGCGCGCGCACGGGAGGCCGCCCGAAGAGCCTCCTGCCAGAACAATTTGAAACAACTGGGCGTCATTTTCAAAATGTACGCCAACGAGTCCGATGGAGAGAAGCTGCCGCGGCGCAAGACCTACAATTGCGACGGCGCCACGTTGAGCGACACCATGATCTTCGACGGTACCCTCCTCATGCCCGAATATCTTACCGACGCCGAAATCGTGATGTGTCCCTCCTGGGGAAAACACAAAAGCGCGGTGGAGCGTTATGACGCCAATGCCAATGGCCGAGTCGATCCCTGCGAGTTTCTCAAAGAACCCTACAACTACATCGGTTGGTTGATTCTGAAAGATGTGAACATTGTTGGGCCACTCACGGGCACGGTCGGCACCGACACCGGAGGTCGCTTCTCGGAGGGCCAGTTCGACACCAGCACGCCCTGGGGAGAATTGGCCCGCGCCAATGTGGCCTCGTCCGGCGCCCAGAGCGATCGTGATTTCACCGTGAGCGGCGCCTACGCCGGCACCCAGGCGAACGGCGGAAACGTGCTGTACCGACTGCGCGAAGGTATCGAGCGATTCCTCATTACAGACATAAACAATGCGGGCGCCACAGCCAGGGCCCAAAGCGACGTGGCGGTCATGTGGGACCACGTCACCACGAACCCGGCCGACTTCAGCCACATTCCTGGAGGTGGCAACGTTCTCTACATGGACGGCCATGTCGATTTCATGAAATATCCTCATGAGGAATTTCCCATGAGCGTCGACAGCGCCCGGACCTTTGGTCGCTACAACCGGCCCTTCAACGGC
This sequence comes from Candidatus Hydrogenedentota bacterium, assembly GCA_016791475.1. Taxonomy (NCBI): domain Bacteria; kingdom Pseudomonadati; phylum Candidatus Hydrogenedentota; species Candidatus Hydrogenedentota bacterium. The sequence goes on along the minus strand of JAEUWI010000044.1, from coordinate 46,250 downwards.
GTGTAGATCCTGAATCCGAAGTTCATCGCTATCATCACGCCTCCCACGGATGCGCCGCCAATCGCATCCTGCTCCACCGGGGCGCGGGTACCCGACCACAACCCGCGCCCCGGACTCCCCTTGTGCGCCACTTGATACTATTGCGCGCGTTGAATCTTGCCGGGTTCCAATGTAATAATTCCGGGGCGCGTCTAAAGGGTGACGCGCTGGCCGGAAGGCCTTTTCCAACCTTCACCTGCGGCACTAAACGGGGCATTTCTCCAGTCGGCAGACCACCACATTGACTTTCGATCGCGGGTCCAGTTTTCGTATCGCAGAACCTGGCCGCAGGCGCGGATCGCCCGGCGGCCGAAATCTTCCTGTGGCTTTTCTCATGCTGGCCCTCCTCGGGCTGCGCCTCGTGGCAGGTTTTCCGGGGGTCTACACGCCCCACACTCACGGCGGCGCAACCCACACCCATGCATCGGGCGGGGTTATCCATCAGCACCTTTCGGGGGACCGCGCGGACCGCACCAACTACCCAATTCGCATCGCGGTGCGCACCCGCCCGGCCGATTGGGAGCACGTTCACACCCACGGTTCTTCCGGGGGACACGCCCATCCCGCCCCAGCGCGCGGCAATCAGTCATCCCGTCCGTCCGGTGATGAGCGCGGCAATCATCATCGCGGGCCGGACCGGGAAAGGGCGCCGGAAAATTACTATTGCGCCGCGGCCATGTCTTTGCTGGCGGCAGAATCCCTTTCGCCTCTCCCTGCACCCGCCCGCCTGGCGGGTGTGTTCTATGCATGCACCCCGGTGAAGCAACGCGCCCATCGGCGCGCCTGGAGTCCTCGCGGCCCGCCGCCGAAGGCGGGTTCCACAGGTCTTGCTTTCACTTAATTAAATCCATTCCGTGCGGCGTGGCCGTGGCGGCCCGTGGGGTCGTGTGCCCGCGTACGGAAACACAAAAGGTGCATCCAATGAAAAAAAAGCATTCCCAACGGGGATTTACCCTGATCGAACTCCTGGTGGTGATTGCCATCATCGGCATTCTGGCGGCCGTTCTGCTGCCCGCCCTGGCGCGCGCCAGGGAAGCCGCGCGTCGCGCAAGCTGCCAGAACAACCTGAAGCAATTCGGGCTCGTCTTCAAAATGTATGCGAGCGAGAGCAAGGGGCAGAGCTACCCGTACATGAAGACAAAGCGTTGTGACGGCACGGTGTCGTCCTTCGACACCGTGTTCGACGGCGAACTGGTGTTTCCGGAATACATGAACGATCCGGATATCCTGATCTGCCCGAGCGCCATGTCCGCGGATGGCGACGCGTTGAACACATACGACGCGGGCCACGTGGGTTCGGATAACTTCGTCGATACGCCGGGGTTCACAAACAGCGGGAAGATCGAGCCCTGCGAATTCCTGGGCCATCCCTACACGTATCTCGGCTGGGCCTTCAGCGACGAAATGCTCCAGACGGCGGCCCAGGCGTCGGCCTTCTACGCCAGCGTCCAGGATTTCGGCGCGCGCATCTATGAAAACTCGTATCGCGTGCAGGAGGACTGGGTTTTCTCAACCCCGCTGCCCGGCAACTATACACGGGCGCTTCGGTTGCGCGAAGGCATCGAGCGTTTCTTCATCACCGACATCAATAACGCCGGTGCCTCCGCCGTGGCGCAATCCCGGCTCGTGGTGATGCTGGACAACATCGCCGATGCGGCCGAGAGCTTTAATCACGTTCCCGGCGGTGCCAATCTGCTATTCGCGGACGGACACGTGGCCTATTCCAAATTCGCGGAGAAAACGACCGAAACGGTTGTCTTTGAAAGCGCGCCCCTGCCGGTGGGCGGGCAATTCCCAATGAACGCGGCGGGTATCGCGATTCACATCGCGAACCATATCTTCGCGCCGGGGGAAGAGGGAATCGACAGTGGCTTCTACCAGAGCGTGCCGTGGCCGGGCAGCGATTTCCCGTGAAACAGATCGGAGTGAGATAGCGAGCGGAAAAGGGGGGCAGGTTCCCTGAAGGAGCCTGCCCCCCGTGCGCGATTAGTTGGCTTCCGTGATAAACCCGTGGAAACGGCCCATCCAGTAGGGCAGGAGGTAGTCCGCGCCCGCGTCTTCCACTGTCCCGCTGCTGCCGTCGTCCGGCAGATAGGGATTGCCGTTCCAGCGGTCCCAGGCGCGCTCATCCTCCGGCAGCACGGTCATCAACTGCTTCTTGCCGAAGCGGTCCACCCGCGGATCGAAGATCAGATCAGCCCGGTGGCTGTTGCGCTGCCGCCACTGACGTCGGTCGGTGGGAATCCCTTTCAGATTCTCCGCCGCCGACTCCAGATCCACATAGTCGGGATCGATGGTAGCCGTGACGTAGTAGAAGAAACTGCTGCGGTCGCGGTTGATGGTCTTGTAGTGCCGCCGCACCGCCTTGTGAAGCTGGAGACGGATATCGGGATCCTGCTCGATCTGGAGAATGGGGTACCAGGCCACATAACCGAGCTGGTTGTCGGAGTGGTTGTTCGAATCGGGAAAAACCTTCTTCTCCAGCAGCACGTTCGCGAGGTAATGGTGCTCCGTGATGAGGTTCATGTAATGCTGCTGGTACTTCTCGTCGCCCGTGATGTACCAGGTCGTCTTGAGGAAGGAAAGCATCTGCAGCGAATTGAGGCCGCTCTCCAGGAAATGTCTCGGGCGGTTGTTCAGTTGTTCCGGATCCCAGAAGCCCCAGCGGGTCTGCTCGCCATCCCAGTCCAGCAGCCGGTAGCCGTTGTCCACGAGATAATCGGTCAGCGCGCGCACCTGCGCAATGCACTTCTCGCGCTCCGCCGGATCGTTCTTTGCAATGTGCTCCCAGTAGGTGAAGAAAGCAAAATAGTGGCCGTCGATCTCGTCGGACGACGTGTCGCTCTTCCAGTAGAACTTGCCGTCGGGGGTCAGGCGCCACTGGGGGTCCTTGTCTTTGCCAATCTCTTTGGCCTTCTCCAGCGGCACCACGCTGCGCGCGACCAGGCCCGGAACACCCGAGGCGTTCTGCAGCATATAGATCGCGTCCATGCTCTCCTTGGCCGAGGCCTTCATGGCGGGGTCGCCCGTGACGCTGTAGGCCAGCGACATGGCCGCCACGTGGTACGAAGTCCAGAGCCCGTCGTTGTCGTTATCGCCGATTTCATAGGACGTGGGATTCACCGCGTCGTCCAGCACGCAAGCCCCCACCATGCCGAATCGGCGGTGGCGCTTGTTGAGCAGGGACTCAATCGCCTCCGCCTTGGCGAGCAGCGTGGTCTCCGTGAAGTCGAGCTGGCCAAGGCCGCCCTCGGTTGCCGTGTAGATCGTCTTGCCGTCGGCCGTGATGGCGATATCGTTGACATGATTGTTCGGCAGATAGCGCTCGCCCTCGCGGTAGAACCACTGGCGGCCCTCCTCGTAAGGGCGATAGTGAATCAGGCCCTCCACCGTGCCGATCCAGAGGCGGTCGGCGGCGTCGATGGCAATCGCCGTAATACTTTCCACCGGAAGTCCATCCCGTCCCCGAATCGCGCGCCACGTGCCATCCGGGTTACGCACGGCGATTCCCGCAGGCGATCCGGTCCAGAGCGCACCCTTGCTGTCCAAAGCCACGGCGGTCACGTTCGTCGCGAGAGGGCCGTCAACACCGTAGGACTCGTGGCGCTCCAGGGAATCGGCGGTGGCGCGAAATAATCCTTTGGCCGTCGCCAGCCAGACTTCGCCCGCACCCTCCGCAATATCCTGTATTTGCTCCACCGAAGCCGCCGTCAGTTTTGCTCGGTTGGCATCGATGAGCGCGCGGGCCGACTCGCCCAACTTTTTTCCGGTGCGAAGGTGAAAGAAGCCATCGCGTTCCAGTTCGGCTCTCGAGGTGGTGGTCCAATCCACAGGATTGTAGGTGGTCAGTAAATTGCTCGCGCCGACCTCGACGGCGCCGTCGGCCAGGCGCACCGCCTGCAGGGGCTCCTGGCCCACCGACTCCGGCAGCCAGCGCCGCACCTGCTCTTCGAAGGGCGGCACCACGATGGGCAGGCGCCCCTCGGGATGCTTGAAGCTGGCCTTCGGGTCGTCCGTGTCGAAAAGGGGCGGCACCACGTTGTGCAGGGGAAAGGGAAGCTTGGAAAGATCTTCCTCGGCAATGGACGTGAGGGCGAGCACGGACAATACGCCGTGTGCGGCAATTCTCTTAAGCATGGGCAGGGGTTCCTTCGCGGATTAATCAGCACCTTGCGGTGTACTACGCTTGGACCGCGCCCGACCGCGGCCAGTTTTGATTATGCTTCGAATGCGCCAAGGCGCTTCGTCGTCATTGAGCATCCTCGGACCAGAACTCGTCCTCGCCGCCTTCGTCCGCGGCCGGCGCCTTTTCCTGGAGCCACGCGTCAAAAGCCTCGGGCTCAAGCACGCGCACCATGCCCTTCATGGTGTAGTGCGTGATGCCACAAAGCTGCGCGCAGGCAATCTCAAAATCCCGCGTATCATTGCCTTTGAGTTTCCGGAATTCATCCGTGGTCATCGTGGGTACAAAGGTAACCGGGATTGTCATTCCGGGGATCACGTCCTGCTTGACGCGAAACTCCGGCAGATAAAAGCCGTGCACCACGTCCTTCGACGACACCTCGATACGGACCGGCTTATTCACCGGCAGAAAAAGCTGCTTGAAAGTGACGATGTCGTCCTTGCCGTGGGGGTCGTCCGGATCGAGGCCAACGGGATTGCCCTGATCGTTATAGAACTTTGGCGCGGTTGTGCCAAAAATCCCATCGGCCCCGGGATAGTGGATGTTCCAGGCAAACTGCTGGGCGAGCACGCGCACCTGGAGCGTGTCTTCCGTCGGGCTGATGGCGGAGAGCTGAGCCGCGCTGATGCCGCCGCCAAGACCGAAGTGGATGATCATCTCCGCGACGAAGAGTCCAGCGGCGAGGCCATAGACCCACTTGCCTTTCACACCCTCGCTGACGGCCTGGGGATTCTTGCCTTGACGAAATTTGAACAGGGCACAGATGAAAAAGACGAGCCATCCCGTAAACACCACCAGCATGAAGCTGAAAATGATCACCATCAGACGGTCGATCGCGCCACCGTGGGCCGAGGCCAGAACCGGAAAATAGGAAAACGGATAGAAGTTCATGACACGGAACCTGCCAGGGTTTGGGGTTGAATTGCGGCCTCGGTGGCCTCTTCGGGCCGGTGCCGCGCGATGCGCAGGGCGATGGCGATGACAAAGGAGAGGACCGTGAGCGCCACAAAACCCAGCACGAAAAACAGTGTAAGGATGGCGGCGTTCATGCCCTGGCTCTGGGGGGCGTCCGCCGGCCCGGAACAGGTCGCGCAGGCCATGGCAAGCGGGGAGGCGAGCACGGTGCAAATCAGAGCGAGATACTTCACAGCCAGGGCTCCTTCTCGGTTTGTTTGTAAAAGTGGATGCCGTGTACCAGCAGGACCGCGCCGGTGGCTAGCGAAAGCACAGCCGGGCCAAGCTCTCCCGCGCCCTCGCGCATCGCCGCCACGAGCCGCCACATGCCATAGGCGCTGCAGACGAGTACGCCGATTGCGACAAAGAAGCAGTGAAATGCCTTGAGCGACATGACCTGAAGGTCCCTAGAATACGTAAAAACAGGCAAACGCCGCCACCCAAACGAGGGCAACGAATTGCAGCAACAGTCCCAGGCACTCGATGCGGTTCCGAAGGCACTGGCAGCCAACCTCATCCCCCTCGGGGCGGGGCCACAAAAGAAAAAGGGCGTATCCGCCCGCCGGCGCCGCATGGGCCGCGGTCATCGCCGTGATCAGGTACCAGCAGGCGTAAAACGTGTTCGTGGCCGGTGTCATGCCCTCGGAAAACTCCAGGCGGAGCCCCAGTCCCATGAATACGGCGGAGGCCAAACTTGCGGCCGCCACGATCCAGAGTGCCCGCGCGGGGAAACCGCCCGACCTCGATGCTCCCCGCCACGCGTAGGTTGCCGCGGCCGCGGCAACCGCGCACGCCACCACCGCGATCAGTGCAGGGATGGTGGGCAGGATGTCTGACCCATCGGGCCAGGACGCCGACGCCGTGCGCAGGAACGCATAGCTGGAAAAGAGCGCGCCAAAGAACATGGCTTCCGCCGCGAGGAAAAGCCACATGCCGAGCTTGCTGTTATACAGGCCGGTATCGGGTCGAATGCCCGTGGAATAGGGTGTGGACATTACGCTTCCTCCCATTGGGGCGTGAAATCGGTCGCGGCGCCCGGCTGGCTGTAGGTCATCGAGCCTCGGTACGCCTTCGGCGGCGCGTCAAAATTGATGTCGGGCAGGGGGGGCGACGGCGCCGCCCACTCCATCGACGTCGCGCGCCACGGATTGCTGTCGACCTTGCTGCCCCACTTGAGGCTGCCGAAGAAATTGATAATGAAGAAGATCTGCACGACGCCCAGGCCAAAGGCGGACCAGGTCGCGGCGGAGTTCAGCCCGAAGTTTTCCAGACCATGGGCGTAGGTCTCGCCGCCGTCATAGAGGCGCCGGGAAACCCCCGCGAAACCTTGCAGGATAAGGTGGGAGAAAATACCGTTCATGCAGATGAGCGTAGGCCAGAAATGGAGGTGGCCCAGCAGCGTGTTCATCTGCCGCCCCGTGGCCTTGGGATACCAGTAATAGATCCCCGCGAAGACGGCGAAAAGTATGCCCGGCGCCACCACGTAGTGGAAGTGGCCGATCACGTAATACGTGTCGTGCAGCACAATATTGGTGGCCGACATCGCCAGGGGAAGTCCCGTGAGACCGCCGATGCCGAACATGGGCAGAAAGGCCAGGGCGTAGAGCATGGGCACATTAAAGCGGATGGAGCCGCCCCAGAGGGAAACCACAAGGGACGTGACAATAATCACCGACGGCACGGAGATCATGATGGTTGTCAATTGGAAAAATTCGCTCAGCGCCGCGCCCATACCCGTGAGATACATGTGGTGGGCCCAGACCAGCAGCGAAAGCGCGCCCAGTCCCAGGCTGGCGTACACCATGCCCCGGTAGCCGAAAAGGGGCTTGCGCGTGTTGTTGGCGATAATCTCCGCGATGATGCCGAAGGAAGGCAGCAGCAGCACGTAGACCTCGGGATGGCCCAGGAACCAGAACAGATGCTGCCACAGCAGGGCGCTGCCGCCGCCGCTCACGTCCAGCGCCTCGCCGCTCACGACCAGACCGCTGGGGAGGAAAAAGCTCGATCCCATCAACCGGTCCATGAGCTGCATCACGGCCGCCGCCGCCAGCGGCGGGAAAGCCAGAATCAGTAGCACCGCCGTGACCAGTTGCGCCCACACGAAATAGGGCAGGCGCATGAAGTGCATGCCCTCGGCCCGAAGCTGCACAATCGTAACCAGCATGTTGATGCTCAGCAGGAGCGAAGACAGATACACCAGCGCCATGCCCACAAGCCAGATGGACTGGCCCGCGTTCTCAATAACCGCCAGCGGCGCATAGGCCGTCCAGCCGGAGTTGGCCGCGCCACCGGGGGAGAAGAAACTGCCCAGAAGCACCACGACACCCCCGAGATAAAACCAGTAGCCCGCCCGGCTCAGACGCGGAAAGGCCAGACCCGACGCACCCAGCATCAGCGGCACGAGATAGGTGCCAAACCCGCCCACGACCAGGGGCACCACCGCCAGGAACACCATGATGGTCCCGTGCATCGCCCCCAACTGGTTGTAGAAATTCGCGGTGATCACGCCGCCCGGCATGGAGGGGTGATCCGCCGCAAACCAGCTCCCGACCCAGGGAAGGGGCTGGAGGGGGTAGGCAAGCTGCCAGCGCATCAGCAACATGAAGAGAAACCCCGTCATGAGCATGGTCAGCGCCGTCACCACGTAAAGTAGCGCGACTACTTTGTGGTCCGTGGAAAATAGAAGTCGCGCGATTCCCCCGCGCCCGGTCCGATTGCCGGTTGATGCGTCCATGAGTGCGAACCTTACCCCCTGTTGGTGAAAGGTCCCGGCCAGCCGGGGCTGACCGGGTCCGTCAATTGCTCAAGACAGTCTAGGCGCGGAGCGGCGAGGGATGGCCCGGCCGCAACAGGCGTCGGATCGACGCCCTATTCCCGCGTCGGCTTGGAGAACTTGAAGTTGGCCTCGCCCGGCTTGTCGGCGGCCACCGTCACCGTCGCCTTCTGCACGCCCAGGCGCTCGTGCCACGCTTCAATCTCGTACTCGCCCGGATCAAGATTCTCAATCGTGAACACGCCGTCCTTCTCCGTTACATCAAAGAAGGGGTGGGGGATCACGGCGCAGAACGCCATCATCCAGGGGTGCACGTCGCACTTGAAGCGGAAGGGTGTCTCTTCGGGCTTGTCGAAGTTGAAGTCGATCTCCGTCAGGTTCTTCGGCATCGCCTTGTTCGCCGGCTGGTTCACCTTGGGCTGGCAGTTCACGTTGTGCAGGATCCCGTCCGGATTCTGCACCTTCAGCACCTGGCCCAACTGCACCACCGCCACATGGGGCGAGTAACGGCAACCCGCCTGGGTCATCACCACCGGCTCTTTGGGCGCCTCCCAGGTCTTCTCGGGCAGGCCCTTGGTCACCTTCACCAGAATGTTGGCCAGGGAATTGCCTTCACCCAGCACCAGCACCTCGCTCACGGGCGGATTGTCGCCAAAATGCGCCGCGCACGACGGATCGCCGCTCGTGTCTACGGGTTTGAACTGGGGGACATTGCCTTCGTAGACCACCTTGCCGGTTATGGAGCCGGCCGATGCGACGGTCGCGGCCATGAGGGCCGCGGTCAGGGCGGTGCTGCGGAGAGAACGGTACATGAGTTTGGTACTCCTGACGGATGTTGGACCATACAATTGGATCATCGACAAACCAAAGTGGGCAAGCGGCCTGCAATTCGTAGACTGCAAACCGGCCGAGGCGGAACGGGCGTTCCGGGGCGGATATTGAAGGTCGCCCCAACTCTCGCGGAACCCTAACAATACCAGAAATCGCGACCGCCTTCAAACCGTAAACCTATACACACCCGATCAGTCAGACGCAATGCCGCGCAATTCATTCAACCGCGCCATTCCCGGATGAAGCGCCCGCCAAGGTTGAAATTCCACGCGGGTAACTCCGATACTAGGCGTCCGCCCGTCACAGTTGCCGCCTTGTGCGCCAGCCCAGGCATTTCCCGCGCCCGTCCGCGCCCCGATTTTCGCGCCGACGCGCACGATCCAATGTTTGTTCCAAACCCGTGGAGATTTCGATGAAGTATTCGAACCGGATGCGTCCCTGGGCTCGCCGTGCCCTTGTCTGTGCCTGTGTGGCCACCCTCGGCGCCGGCGGCGCCCCCGCACAGAACGCCGAAAACGACAGCCTGGAGCGGGACTACACCGCCGAACTGCCGCGCATCGCCCCGCTGATGCCCGAAGACGCCATAGCCTCCTTCGAGGTGCTGCCCGGCTTCAAGATGGACCAGGTCGCCGCCGAACCCCTCGTCGCCGACCCCATCGCCCTCTCCTTCGACGAACGCGGCCGCATGTTCGTCGTCGAAATGCGCGACTACTCCGAGGAATACGAAGAGCGCCGCGGCCTCATCGCCATGCTTGAGGATACAGACGAGGACGGACACTTCGACAAGCGCTCCACCTATGTGAGCGATCTCGCCTGGCCCACCGCCGTTATCTGCTACGACGGCGGCGTCTTTGTCGGCGTCCCGCCGGACATTCTTTACTGCAAAGACACCACAGGCGACGGGGTGGCCGATATCCGCGAGGTGGTCTATACCGGATTCAGCCTGAAAAACGTTCAGGGCCTGCTCAACACCTTCCAGTGGGACCTGGACAATCAGATCGTCGGCGCAACCAGCACCTCCGGCGCGGATGTAAAGCCCGGGAATGATCCGGCGGCCCTGCCCATCTCCCTGCGCGGTCGCGATTTCAAGATCGAGCCCAGGACCCGCAAACTGACCCCCGTAAGCGGCGGCGGCCAGCACGGCATGAGCCTCGATGCCTGGGGCCGGCGCTATGTCAGCTCCAACAGCGATCACATCCAGCAGATCATGTTCGACGACAACTACCTCGCCCGCAATCCCTACCTGGCCTCCCCAACGGCCCATGTGAGCATCGCCACCGACGGCCCCGCGGCCACCGTGTATCGCATCAGCCCCGTGGAGCCCTGGCGCATCGTCCGCACCCGCCTGCGCGCCAAGGGTATCGTCCCCGGCATCGTGGAAGGCGGTGGACAGCCCGCGGGCTATTTCACCGGCGCCACCGGCGTCACCATCTATCGCGGCGATGCCTGGCCGAAGGAATTCTATGGCAACGCCTTCGTCGGCGACGTGGGCAGCAACCTGATCCACCGCAAGACCATCGACGAAAGCGCCATCCAGCTCAAAGCCAGCCGCGCCGATGAAAACACCGAGTTTGTCCGCTCAAAGGACATCTGGTTCCGCCCGGCCCAGTACGCCAACGCGCCCGACGGCACACTCTATATAATGGATATGTACCGCGAGGTCATCGAGCACCCCGCCAGCCTGCCGCCCATCATCAAGCAGCACCTCGACCTCACCAGCGGCCGGGACCGGGGCCGTATCTACCGTGTGCTGCCCGAGGGCTTCAAACAGCGCCCACTGCCCCGCCTGGACGCAGCCGATACGAACGAATTGGTATTGACCCTCGATCACGACAATGGCTGGCATCAGGACACCGCCGCCCGCCTGCTCTATGAACAGCAGGACCCCAGCGCCGCCCCCGCCCTCCGCGTGCTGCTGGTCAAGGGCAAAAATCCCCAAGGCCGCCTCCGCGCCCTCTATGCGTTGAACAGTCTCGGCGCGCTGACGGCGAAAGACGTGCTCACCGGCCTGAAGGATACATCCCCCAAGGTGCGCGAACACGCCATTCGCCATGCCGAAGCCTTCCTCGACAGCGATGAAGCGGTGATGGACGCCGTCGTGGCCCAGTTGAGCGACCCCACGCCCCAGGTTCGCTACCAGCTCGCCTTCAGTCTTGGAGCGGCCACGGGTGCCAAACGCAATGAAGCCCTGGCCCAACTGCTCCTGGCCGATTTGGATGACGAGTGGATCCAGCTCGCCGCCAAAAGTTCGCTCTACACGGGCGCCGGTGAAGTGCTCCAGATCGTGCTGGCCAACGACGCCTTCCGTGGCAACGCCAAGGCCCCCGCGCTGGTGGAAGAGCTGGCGAAATATGCCGGCGCCACCGGTTCCCGCGAGACCCTCGCCTCCACGGTAAACGATATTGAGCAATTGGAAGGGGCCGACGAGGCCCTCGCTCAGGCCGCCGTCCGCGGCATCATCACCGGCATGCAGATGGGCGGTCAAGGCACCCTCGCCCCCGAAGTCCTCGCCGGAAGCGCCCAGGCCAAGGCCCTGCTCGAGGGCATGATCGCCGAAGCCCGCACCATCTCCGCGGACAGCGCCCAGGAAGCCCCCAAACGGATAGCCGCCATCGGCAATCTGGCCTTTGCGCCCGCCGAGGCAACCTTGCCCCTGTTGGATGAAATCCTCGCAGGGCAGAACGCCAGCGAAGTCCAGGTGGCCGCCATCCGCACCCTGAGCGGTTACGACACGGAAGCAGGCGCCGATGCCCTGCTGGCCCACTTCAGCGCATTCAGCCCCGCCGTCCGCGCTCAGGCCGTGGAGACCCTGTTCTCCCGCAAGTCCTGGGTGAGCCGGCTCCTTGCCGCCCTCGAAGCAGGAACCTTCTCCGCGAAGGATCTCGATTCCAATCGCATCCACTTCCTGCTGAATCATTCCGACGCCGCCATCAAGGAAAAGGCCGCCGCCCTCCTCGGCGCCCAGGCGCCCACCGCCCGCGATCAAGTCGTGGAAGCCTACCGCCCAGCCCTTTCCCTGACCGGTGACAAAGAAAAGGGCCGCGCGCTCTTCATGGAGCAGTGCAGCAAATGCCACCAGCTTGAAGGTCAGGGCTTCGCGGTCGGTCCCGACCTCTCCGCCATCGGCAATCGCGGCGCGGAGGCCATTTTGCTCAACGTCCTCGATCCCAATCGCGAGATCAACCCCGCCTACGTGAATTACACGGTCGAAACCCTCGACCTGGAAACTTACAGCGGACTCATCTCCGGCGAAACCGCCACCAGCATCACCCTGAGCCGTGCCAGCGGCGAAGCGGACACCATCCTGCGCGTCAACATCGAGTCCGTGGAGAGCGCGGAACTGTCCCTGATGCCCGAGGGCCTCGAAGCAGCCATCGACCAACAGGCCATGGCCGATCTGATTGCCTATCTCGTGTCGCTGAGTTCCTGAGGCGAAAAGACAAACATCAGAAAACTGAAACACCGCCCTGGACCCTTCGGTTCGGGGCGGTTTATTATAGGAATGCGGGGTAATTGAGCGCAAAAGCATAGGAGGGCGAAGGATGGGGACGTCGAGGAAGCAACTTGTTTTTCTTGGAGATACGCGGGAGATAGTCCATGAGCTTCCCGCTCCAGTGAGGCACAGGATTGGACGCTTTCTTGCAGTGATTCAAATGGGCAACAGGCTTGTAGGTGTGAAGGCGTTGAAGGGGTTTTCTGTTGCCGTGGACGAGATTCGTGTGTCACATGACCGTGAAGCCTACCGTGCCGTATACACGGTCCACTTGGGCGATAGGGTATACTTACTGCACGTGTTTCACAAAAAGTCCAAGAGCGGAATCGGTATCCCCCCGCGCGATTTGGAGCTGATCCAGCGTCGCCTGGCGAAAGCAATACAAATGGAGGATGAGCGAAATGGCTGTCGATAGCAAGTCGAACAGGATAGAGGCTGAGATCGTAGATGATGTCTTTGTGGCACTTGGCTTTGACAATCCGGAAGAAGAAATGGCTCGATGCGAACTGGTCAGCAAGATCTTTCACATCGCGGATGATAGGAATCTGAACGACAAGGAACTTGCCAGGCTGGCTGGATGCACGCAAAACAGAATGGCGCAGCTACGGGCAATTGAATTCGATGATGTGACAATCGATGAGCTCTGCCGCTACCTCGTCGCGTTGGGACATGGAGTTCAGATTTCCGTTGCGCCAGTCCCGAATCAGGACGCGCATCTCACCGTCGCAGTCTGACGGGCGTCCGACTCAATTGCCGCCACGGGAGCAGCCCATTGCAGAATAATCAATCTTTCATCACCCGTCGTGAATTCCACCGTCACATTGCCGGCGCCGTCGTACTCGGCGCCGCCGCCCTCACGCGTCCGGCCCGCGCACAGTCCTTTCCTCCCGGCCAATACTTCGACATCCACACCCACATCGGTCAGGAGTGGGGGGCGAAGGAAAAGCTTACCGCCAAGTCCCTGCTCGAGTGGATGGATCTCCACGAGATCGCGCAGGCCGTTGTGCTGCCCCTGGTAAATCCCGAGTCCTGGGATTACCCGATCAGCACCGACTACGTCCTGCGGGAAACAAAGCCCCATCGGGATCGTCTTATACCCTTTTGCGCCATCGATCCCCGGGCGGTCATGCTAGGCGCGCAGGAAAAGCGTGATCAGATGAAGAAATATCAGGACGCGGGCTGCAAAGGCTTCGGCGAGCACAAGCCGGGCGTGGAAATGGCCGATCCGCGCAACATCGAACTCTTTCAGGCCTGCGCCGATGTGGGCTTTCCCATGCTCTTCCATCTCGACAACATTCGAAACACGGACAGGCCCGGACTACCCGGGCTCGAAGCCGTCCTCAAAGCAGTGCCCAACGGTATTTTTATCGGCCATGCCACCGGCTGGTGGGCCTCCATCAGCGGCGGACTCCAGGAGGGCGATCTGAAGGGCTATCCCGAAGGGAAGGTCGCGCCCGGCGGCGCCGTAGGGCGACTCTTCGACACCTACCCCAATCTTTACGGCGACCTGTCGGCCGGCAGCGGCTCCAACGCCCTCAGCCGCGACCCCGAGCATGGCCGCGCCTTCTGCATCCAATACGCCGATCGGCTTCTCTTCGGCACGGACTACCTTGAACCCGGCCAGGACGTACGTCAGTTCGATATCTTCGAGAGCTTCAAGCTCCCGGTCGAGGTTGAGGCAAAGATCTTCTGCGACAACGCGCGGAAGCTGCTCCGGCTGGGCTGAAGATTGCGGCGCGTCCGATCCGTCCGATCCGTCCGATCAGTCTGATCCGTCCGATCCCTTCGCCCCAATACCTTCCCTGCGTTGCAATCCTCCCCGGCGATTGCCATAATCTCGTCGCTACCAATTTGCTTCCAACCCGCCAGGAGACCTGAACCATGTTATCCATGCAGCGCGCCGGATTTCGGCTCTCGCTCGTGCTTGTTGCATCGCTCGGCCTGGCGGGCTGTATCGCCTGCGGCGGCGTTCCCGTGGACCACGACGCCCTTTCGTCGCCCCGGCCCGTCACCTTCGCGGCGACGGGCGATGGCCCCCGGGGCGAGGAGGACTGGACGCTCCTCCCCCAGTATTTCGCAGCGGAAAAGGCGGATGGTCGCGCCCGCTACCTGATTCACGTGGGCGATCTCTGCAAGGGTTCCCAGCTCTTTGACGCCGCATACAGTGCGAAGGTGGCCGATCTCTATCGCCAGTCCTCCATCCCCGTTATCCTCGTGCCGGGGGACAACGAGTGGAACGATCAGGCCAATCCCGATGCCGCATGGGCGCTATGGGAGAAGCATTTCTTGCGTTTCTCGGAGCAGTTCCCCGAGAGCCCGAAGCTGAATCGCCAGGAGGGTCGCCCGGAGAATATCGCCTGGATGGACGGCGGGGTATTGTTCGTCGGCATCAATATCGTCTCCGGCCGCATGCACGATGTGGAGGAGTGGGGCTACCGTCATCGGGCCAATGCCGACTGGGTCGAGCACAACCTGGACACACGGGGCCGGAATGCCTATGCCGTGGTCGTGATCGGCCAGGCCGCACCCAAGGCCTATCACGAGGATTTCTTCCGCCGATTTGTGCCAGCCGTGGAGGCCTTCGGTAAGCCCGTGCTCTATCTTCACGGCGACGGCCACGTATGGGAGTATGAAGATTCCTGGCGTGCTCCCAATCTACTGCGCATACAGGTAGATCAGGTAACCAAAGCTCGGCCGGTTCATATCACGGTCTCGCCGGAAGACCCGCAACACCCGTTCTCGTACGACCGCCTCGGCGCGGAAAGTAAAGTTTTAGAAGGAAAGTAATCACCATGATGATTCGATGGTTTGCGCTGGTGGCCGCGGTGCTCGCCTGCTCCGCGATGCGGGCCGAGCAAACGGCGGAGGAAAAGAGCGAGGTGGATAAGCGCCTGATTTCCAAGAGCATTGATGTCGGCGGCAAATCCCACCGATACCTGGTGTACGAGCCCCCGGGCTACACGCCCGATAGTGCCTGGCCGCTCATCGTCTTTCTGCACGGCGCGGGGGAGCGGGGCGACGATGGCCTCGCCCCGGCCCAGGCTGGAATTGGCAACGCCATTCGGAAAAACCCCGAACGCTTTCCGACCGTCGTACTCTTTCCCCAGTGCGCCATCGGCTCCGATTGGGCCTTCCACCACGATCTGCTCGATGCTGAACTGGAAGTCGTCCTGTCCGAATATAAGATCGACCCGAAACGCATCTACCTGACCGGGCTGTCCATGGGCGGCTACGGCACCTGGCTCTGGGGCGCCATCAAGACGGATACGTTCGCCGCCCTCGTGCCGATCTGCGGCGGCGGCGATCCCGACGATATCCAGAAGATCGTCGGCGCGCCCCACGCCAACCCCTACGGCAGCCACGCCTCCCGTGTGCGCGCCCTGGCCACCCTGCCCATCTGGGCTTTTCACGGCGGCAGTGACAGCGTCGTGCCGCCGGAAAACACGCGGACCATGGTCGAAGCCATAAAGGCCGCCGGGGGCAACATTCAGTACACCGAATTCGAAGGCGTGGATCACAACTCCTGGGATCCCGCCTACCAGAGCGAAGAAACGATCGCGTGGCTACTGAAGCAGAAGAAGGAATGAAGGAGTCGTATGGGTCGTATGGGTCGTATGGGTCGTATGGGTCGTATGGGTCGTATGGGTCGTATGGGTTGGCACGCATTCAAAACTCGGCAAGTTCGATAGCATACAATACTTAGCGGAAAACCCACGCAAATGGTCCCCCAAGCCATAAGCCCCATAAGCCCCATAAGCCCCATAAGCCCCATAAGACTCATAAGACTCATAAGACCCATAAGACCCATAAGACCCATAAGACCCATAAGACCCATAAGACCCATTCCTCCAGCCTCCAGCCTCCAGCCTGAAGCCTCAAGCCTGAAGCCTGAAGCCTGAAAACCAAGGACTGCCCCCCATGAACCTCACCGAAAGCGATGCCCTCATAGTCGTAGATGTCCAGAACGACTTCTGCCCCGGCGGTGCGCTGCCCGTACGCGGGGGAGAGGGGGTGGTCCGAGTGATCAACCCGTTGCAAATGAAATTTCAGCGGATCTACTTCACCCGCGACTGGCACCCCCAGGATCATTGCAGCTTCAGCGACGCCCCCGCCTTCACCGATCAGAGCTGGCCGGTCCACTGCGTTCAGGATTCCCCCGGTGCGGAGTTTCATGGCAGCCTGCACGTGCCTTCCGATGCCGTGGTCATCAGCAAGGGCGCCGATCCGAACGAAGAGGCCTACAGCGGCTTCCAGGGCACCAGCCTCGGTCAGCAACTTCAGAGGGCCGGCGTGACGCGCGTCTTTGTCGCGGGCCTCGCCACCGACTATTGCGTCAAGGCCACGGTGCTCGATGCAATCCACCTCGGTTTCGAGGCCGTACTCGTGGAAGACGCCTGCCGCGGCGTCGACGACGAGGGAACCGTGCGCGCCCTCTCCGAAATGCGCGCCGCCGGCGCCGTGTTCTGCCGCGGCGCGGAGGTAAGCCCGTGAACGCCACCAATCCCTGGTTCCGGCGGGAGGGCCTCGCCCTGCTGACCGACTTCTATGAGCTGACCATGATGGCCGGCCAGTGGAGCGAGCGGCGAGCCGACCAGCGCGTCACCTTCAACTACTTCTTCCGCAGCCTGCCGCCACACACCGGTTTCGCCGTGTTTGCGGGCCTGGAGCCCTTCCTCGATTACCTCACCAATCTGAAATTCGAGGAAGACGATATTGACTATCTGCGCTCGCTCAATATCTTCGGCGAGGACTTCCTGGAGCACCTCAAGGGTTTCCGTCCCACCTGCACGGTGCAGGCCGTGCCCGAAGGTACGCCCGTCTACCCCTACGAGCCTATCCTCCAGATCGAAGGTAATATCTTCGAGACGCTGATCATCGAATCGGCGCTCCTGAACATCCTCAATTACCAGACCCTCATCGCCACCAAAGCCGCGCGCATTTGTCTCGCGGCCAGCGGCGATCCCGTCATGGAGTTCGGCCTCCGCCGCGCCCACGGCCCCGATGGCGCGGTAAGCGCCTCCCGCGCGGCCCATATCGGCGGCTGCAACACGACCTCCAACGTGCTCGCCGGCAAAGTCTACGGAATTCCCGTCAGCGGCACCCATGCCCACAGTTGGGTGATGAGCTTCCCCTCCGAGCTGGAGGCTTTTCGCACCTTTGCGCGCCACTATCCTGATCGCTGCGTGTTGCTGGTCGATACCTATGATACCGAAAAGAGCGGCGTGCCCAACGCCATCAAAGTTTTCAAGGAGCTGCGCGACGCGGGCACCGACATCCGCCCCGCGATCCGGCTGGACTCCGGCGACCTTTCACGTCTGAGCAAAATCGCGTATCAGAAAATGATGGAGGCGGGCCTCGAAAACCCCCTCATCGTCGCGTCCAATGATCTCGACGAAGAACTCATCGTGGACCTCAAGCGCCAGGGCGCAAAGATCAATGCGTGGGGCGTGGGCACCCACATGGTCACGGCTTATGACAATCCCGCACTCAGCGGCGTTTACAAGCTGGTCGCCATCCACGAAAACGGGACCTGGCAGAGCCGCATGAAGATTTCTTCCAACATCGAAAAAGCCACCGACCCCGGCCGAAAGCAACTGCTTCGCTATTTCGACGACGAAGGCCACCCGATGTGCGACGTCATGTACCTCGATGGCGAGACCCCCATCGAGTCGGGCGTCGTGCGCGGCCGCAATCGCACCTGGCCCCACCGCAAGGTATCCCAGGGCCAGGCCAGCCGCGGCGAGTCGCTCCTGCAAACCGTATTCCGCGGCGGCCAGCGCACTGCGGATTCGCCAGGCCTCTCCGCCGTCCGCGAACGGGCCCTCGCCCAGATCGCCGCACTCCCGGAAGAGTTCAAGCGCATGCGAAACCCCCACATCTTCCAATCCCTGCTCTCCGAGGAACTCGGCCAGCTCAAAGACAACATGCTGAGCAATCCGGAACTGGCGTAGAGGGCTTGCGGTTGGAGTCGCGGGTGCAACCGCCGAGCACGCAGGAACACCAGCGACGACAGAGACGGCGGGTAACAACCACACCCGTCGCTGTTGTCTCTGGCGTCCCCGTTGTCCCTGGAAACCGGCAAGGGCGCATCTCATTGTCCGCGCGCACTCGCCACGGGAAATCAACCGGCGAATCGCGCTATACTTAACGCGTCAATTCCCATTCCCCCTGCTAGAGAGCCAACGATTCCATGCCTCCGGAAATACTGTTTCGCGAAGACCAGCAATTTCGACAGCCCATCCTCTGGATCGTACTACTGGGCGTGTCGGCCTTCTGCATCGGCACCATCGCCTGGATGATCAGCCGCCAGGTGCTCCAGGGCATCCCCTTCGGTGAAGACGCCATGTCCAACGACCAGATGGTCGCCCTCGGCGCGACTATCGTGCTCCTGAACGCCTTCGTCCTGTGGCTGCTGCACGCGATGAAACTCCAGACCGAGGTCACGGAGGCCGGCCTCTTCGTGCGATTCAAGCCAATCCACCGGAAGACCCGCAAGATCGATCTCACCGGCGTGACTTCCGTCGCCTCGGTAAAATATCGCCCCGCGATGGAGTATGGCGGCTGGGGCATACGCCGGGGACGCCGCGGGATGGCCTACAACGTCTCCGGAGATCTGGGCGTGAGAATCGACTATGAGAACGGCTACCATCTCCTCATTGGCACCCGTTACCCCGAAGAATTGAAGGCGGCCGTTGACCAGTGCATGGCCGCCCGTTGAAGCTGAAACGCACCCCCTGAACCCCGGAAGGAAAAGCCCATGCGCCTCGTTCGGATTGGAACCGCCGCGATCTCGGTCAAGGTGGGGGACTTTCCCTGGAATGCCAGCCGCCTCCGCGTCGTCATCGAAGCGGCCCGAGAGCAGGGCGTACACCTCCTCGTAACGCCCGAGTTGGGTATTTCCGGTTACAGCCTCGAAGATCGCATCACCTGGGCCGACATCACGCGCCAGAGCTGGGCCAACCTCGTGGAATTGGCGGAGTGCTGCAAAAACATGGCGGCCTTCGTGGGCCTGCCCGTTCGCATAGGCGCCCAGACCTACAACGCCGCCGCGCTCATAGCCGATGGCCGTGTCCAGGGCCTCGTGCTGAAAAAATACCTGCCCATGTACAGTATCTTCTATGAAAGCCGGAACTACAGCGCCTGGCCGGGCGGCGCCACCACCATCAACGGCGTACCCGCCGGCGATCTCGTCTTCGACCTCCCCTTCGGCAAGGTCTCCGCCGAAATCTGCGAGGATCTCTGGTCGCCCACGTCGCCCGCCCACGAACGTGTCCGCGCCGGTGCCGAAATCATTTGCAACCCCAGCGCCTCCCCTTTCCTCCCCGGAAAAAATGAAGAGCGAAAGCGCCTCGTGCTCCAGAGTGCCGCGAATCTCAAATCCGTCTATGCCTATTCCAACCTACTCGGTTGCGACAACAGCCGCCTCGTTTTCGACGGCGGCGGCATCATCGCCGATCCCGAGGGCATCGTGGCCACCGGGCCGCTCCTTTCCCGCCAGTCCTGGTCCCTCGCCACGGGTATCGTGGATCTCGACAATCTGACCCGGCTCCGCAGCGAGAACACCACCTGGCGCGAAGGCGTTGCCAGCACCGTCGACCACGTCAAAACCATCACCGTTTCCGGCCTCACCTATTCCCAGGCCCCCGTCGATGATTTCGCGGATCAGTTGCCCCGCAGCTTTTATATCCCCGACGTTTCGCCCAGAGAAAAATCGCGCAATCCCTATCTGGACGATCTCTTCGACGCCCTCGTGCTGGGCCTGCGCGACTATGTGGAGAAGGTCGGCGTGTTCGAACGCATGATCGTCGCCCTGTCCGGCGGACGCGACAGCGCCCTGTGCCTGCTGCTCGCCGTGGAGGCCGCCAAGTCCTTCAAGGAAGGCCTGGAAGCCGAAAAGTTCGCCCGGCGCGTCAGCACCATCTATCTGCCCACCGCGAAATACAGCTCCAAAGGCACGGAGAAAGCCGCCCGGGCCCTCGCCGCCGAACTGGGGGTCTCCTTCAAGGTGGTGAACATCGACGAAGAAGCCACCATCGCCCTCAAGAAGCAGGCGGAAATCCTCGGTTCCACTTCCGCCATTCACCCCCTGGCCAAACAGAACCTCCAGGCGCGCATCCGCGGCAACATGATTCTGAACTGGGCCAACAGCGCCGGAGGCATCGTGCTGGTCACCTCCAACCTCAGCGAAATGGCCGTGGGCTACAGCACCACCGGCGGCGATAACCAGGGCGGCTATTCGCCCATCGCCAACGTCCCCAAGACCCTGGTCTCCGAGTTGCTCGAATACCTCTCCGAGCGCGACGACATCCGCTCGCTGCAGGATATTCTCGCCATGCCGCCGAGTGCCGAGCTGGCGCCGGACCAGCGGGACGAGGACGACCTCATGCCCTATGTCGTACTGGATGACCTCCTCTATCTCTACGCGCGCCGCCGCATGCCCCTGGTGGATTGTTGGCGCATTGTCTGCAAGCGCCATCCCGGTCACGATCCCGAGCAGCTCCGAAAGTGGGCGAAGGACTTTGCCCAGCGCTTCGCCTCGAACCAGTGGAAGCGCGATCAGCACCCCGTGGCGCTCAAGGTCATGGATCTCGATCTCGACCCCAAGACCGGCTTCCGCTTCCCGGTCATGCAGAGTATTCAGTATGAGCTGGACGATTTGAAGGACGCCAAAGTTCGGTGAGTTCGGAAGGAAAGTCGAACCACGAACGAAAACCAATTCACACAGCGTGGCGTAGCCACAACCAAAGTTTTGAACCACGAATGAACACAAATCTTCACGAATGAGAACATCAAAATGGGGGTTTGATAGGAATATGGTATTCCGGCCCGAAGGGCCACCGACATATTAGCCCTGGGCAACGCCCAGGGTTAAGTGCGTTCAAACAATATATAAGCCCTGTAAGGGCGCGACACCAGGCAAGCATACAGATTTTGCAGTCTTTCAATTTCAACGAAAAAATGCATCAAGATCGCAGGTAGTAGTACAGCGTGGCGTAGCCACAACCAAAGTTTTGAACCACGAATGAACACAAATCTTCACGAATGAGAACATCAAAATTGGGGTTTGATAGGAATATGGTATTCCGGCCCGAAGGGCCACCGACATATTAGCCCTGGGCAACGCCCAGGGTTAAACGCGTTCAAGAAATATATAAGCCCTGTAAGGGCGCGACACCAGGCAAGCATACAGATTTTGCAGTCTTTCAATTTCAACGAAAAAATGCATCAAGATTGCAGTTAGTAGTACGAATAAGAGCTACGATTAACCTGGTTCGGGGTATTGTGGAAAAGGAGTTAACCCCGAGGGACTCAAATACAACCATAAAAGGCCTCCTGTGAGGCGTCGAGTCATTTGAAGTTGATCGCGTCCTCGTTTCTCCGACGGACAGCGGGCCGGCAAACATGCCGATTTCCCGAAGTTCATCCCAATATCTTATTCGTGTAAGTTCGTGTCCATTCGTGGTCCGGTTCAATTTGTGTTTGGAACTACAGTCAACGGGAAGCAGGTGTACGTCTTGGTCATTGCTCAATCAACACAGGAGAACGATCCACTCAACGACTGGTTGTACACGCCCGATGGCACCCCGCGCGGCTATATCCAGCCCCAATCGCTTCGGGAACTCTGGTTCCACACCGGCACCGCGTGCAATCTCGCTTGCCCTTTCTGCCTCGAAGGCTCCAAACCCGGCGACCACCGCCTGGAGCAGATCACCCTGGCCGATGCCGTCCCCTGGATGGAGGAAGCCGTCGGTCTGGGCGTTGACCAGTTCTCCTTCACCGGCGGTGAGCCCTTCATCAACCGCGAAATTTTCGGAATCCTTCAGCATGCCCTCGCGCTGCGGCCCTGCATGGTCCTGACCAACGGCACCCGCCCCCTGCGCAAACGCTGGAACGAAGTTCTCGCCCTGCGGGACGCCGACCATGCCCTGCGCTTTCGCATCAGTCTCGATTTTCCCGATCCCGCGCGCCACGACGCGGCCCGGGGCGAAGGCAACTTCGCCCTGGCCCTGGAAAGCCTGGCCCTCCTCCACAAAGCCGGTTTTTCCGTGTCCATCGCAAGGCAGATGACACGGGATGAGGACCGACCCGCCGTCGAGGAAGCCTTCCGGGGCTGGTTTCGCAAGGCGGGCCTTCCCGAGGATATACACCAGGTGGTCTTCCCCGATTTTCACGGCCCCGGCACCCACCCCTCCGGTGTGCCACACATCACCGAGGATTGCATGACCCGCTACCAGACCGCCGAGAGCCGCGCGGCCTTCATGTGCAATTTCAGTAAGATGGTCGTCAAGTCCGCCGGGCGGATGCGCGTCTACGCCTGCACCCTCGTTGACGATGATCCCGACTACGATCAGGGGAGCTCCCTCGCCGGGGCCATGACGCGGCGGGTCATGATGCGCCACCACCGCTGTTTTTCATGCTTCCGCTACGGCGCGAGTTGCAGTGAACCCTGAGAGGGCCGATGGAGCCCGCGCGTTGCGCCGGATATCGTTTTGGCGTAGGATAGAGTGACCTACCAGGAGGGAATCGAGCGATGGACAACAAGCGACGCTTCAGCCGGGTAACGGCTATATTCGACGTGAGCCTCACCCGTGACGATGGAATTTTCCTGGCGGGCACCTTGCGGGATATCGCCGTTCAGGGCGCCTTTATCATCTGTGAACCCGCCATGGAACTCGGAACGCCCGTCGAAGTCACTATCCTCCTCCATGGGGGCATCGATGATATTCCAGTCAAGGCGCGGGCCACCGTGGTGCGACGGGAAGAGGGGGGACTCGGGGTCCACTTCACCGAAGTGGATATCGAGAGCGTGGAGCACCTGAGGAACATCATTACCTTCAATGCCCGGGAGCCGGATATCGTCTGGGAAGAAATGCAGGGCGGTCACCTGCTCCGCGACGCATGATATCTCCCGGAGCAAAACACTCGCCGCGGATTCCGAGCCGATGAAGAACTTCGCCTTCCAACTACCCGTAGAGATCCATTTCGGGCCCGGCGCCCTCGCCGAGCTAACCCGATATCGCCAACTGGGACGGCGGCCCGCCCTCATTTGCGGTCGTCGTTCCGCCCGCGCAAGTGGCGCGCTGGATCGCGTGATGGAGTTTTTCCCCGGCGCGCTCGTGCTCGATGGTATCCCCGAAAACCCCGAAACAAGCCACTGTGAGGCACACGCCCGCGCCTGTCGCCAGGCCGGGGTTGATTGCATCATAGGTCTCGGCGGCGGCAGCGCCCTCGATGCGGCAAAAGCCATCGCGCTCCTCGCGACGAACGACGGAGACTGCGCCGACTACCTCGACGATTCCAGCGCCTGCAACCCTGCCTTGCCAATCCTCGCCATACCAACCACCGCCGGAACCGGGAGCGAAGTGACGCCCTACGCCGTCCTGGTGGATACCGCGCTCCGCGAGAAAAAGACCCTGCGCCACCCCACCCTCTATCCCCGCGCCGCCATCCTCGATTCCAGGCTCACCCTGGCCCTGCCGCGCGATATCACCGTGGCCACCGCCCTCGACGCCCTCAGCCAGGCCATGGAGGGCATGGTCTCAAAACGGGCTACCCCCTTGGGCGATTTACTCGCCCTCGAAGCCTGCCGCCTCATTCGGGCCACCCTCCCCTGGGTCCTCACCGCCCCCCACGATGAGGAGGCAAGGGGACTGCTGCTCTATGCCGCCATGCTCAGCGGCGTGGTCATCGCCCAAAGCGGTACCACCCTTGTCCACGGCATGGGCTATCACTACACCCTCGACTACGGCATCGCCCACGGCGCGGCCAACGCCCTCCTCCTGCCCCCGGTATTCGCCTGGAACGCCGTCCTCCTGCCCGCAACCGTCGCGTCCATCGCCGGTACCCTGGGCTACCCGGGCCCGCCCAAATCCGACTCCGCCGCACGGGCCATCGTCGCAGCCCTCTACGATTTCTACGCCGAGATCGAATTTCCATCCGCCGCCCGGGACCACGGCGTCCCCCAAGAGGCCAACGCCCGATTCGCCGAACGCATCATCAAGGCCCCCTATCGCTTCAAGAACCAGATCGGGGAGTTCACCGCCGCCGACGTAGAGGGCTTGTTCGAGGCCGCCTGGTCCGGCCAGGTGACGTGAGTGGACAGTTGACAGTTGACAATTGACAATTGACCGCCACCCTTCACCCTTCACCCTTCACCCTTCACCCTTCACCCTTCATCCTTCATCCTTCATCCTTCAGACTATTTTCGCTTTCCCGCTAAAGTCTGGGTTAATATTGCCGATAAGAGAAGCAAGGATTTAGATAAGCACAAAGCATGTGACGCTTAAGGAGATTGACAAATGGTTGGTATACAAGGACTTGGAGGCATACCAGAGCCGAAGTCTGGTGGGCCGGCCAAAGTACGAAGCGAACGGGAATCTGAGACCCGAACCCTCAACAGTACAACGGCCAGCAACTCTTCGGAAGATAACGTATCCATCAGTTCGGAAGCCCAGGTCGCGGCGGAAGTCGCCCGGCTGGTGCAGGCCACGCGCACCGAAGCCGATGTGCGCGCCGATCGTGTGGAAGCTGCCCGCGCCCGTATCGAGCAAGGCTCCTACAAGGATCCCGAAGTCGTCGGCCAAATGGCGGACAAGATTCTCAAATATCTCGGCTGAGCCTCCCCGCGTCACGTGCTGAATCCATACCATTCCAACACGCTCCCTGAGCGTGTTTTTTTTTGTTTCTTCCCCAGATTTCTACTTGAACTTCCCGGACAATTCGTGTAGTTTTAGCCGTTGCCTAAAGGGGCCCGGCCTTCCGCCAGCCCCCGCCTGAATCGAGTCCGGACTTTGCGGCCCGCGCGAAAGGATGCCATGCTCTCTGAGGCCGTTGAGGACTACCTCAAAGCCATCTATACCATTGCCGACGGCGATAAGCCCGTCAGCACATCGGCCATCGCCGCACGACTCGGCGTCGCACCGGCATCCGTCACCCAGATGCTCAAGAAGCTGGCGGAAATGAAACCCAAACTCGTGCTCTACAAGCGCCATCATGGCGTACAGTTGACCGCCCACGGCGAGAAAATCGCTCTCGAAGTCATCCGCCACCACCGACTGGTGGAACTCTTCCTCCAGGAAGCGCTCGGCATGAGCTGGGACGAAGTTGATCGGGAAGCCGAGCGCCTGGAGCACGTGGTGTCCGAAACCCTGGCCGATCGCATGGCCGAGGTCCTCGGCCATCCCCAGTTCGACCCCCACGGCGACCCCATCCCCTCCAAGTCCGGCCTCATGCCCGAAGGCGGCGCGCTGATGAACCTGGTACAGATGCCCGAGGGTCAGGAATGCGTGGTGCGTCGCGTCTGCGACGACGATTCCGAGGTGCTGCGCTACGTGGCCAGTCTCGGCATCATTCCCAAGGCACGGATAACCCTGGCGGAAAAGGCCCCCTTCGATGGGCCCATCTACGTCCGCGTCATGCTCAACGGCGAGGCCCAGATCCATGCCCTGGGGCAGCGGGTGGCCAGCCAGGTCTTCGTCGCGCCCGTGACGGACTGCCCCCCGGCCCTTTGAAGGCGCCCCGTTTCCCGCCAGGAGTATTCGATGCCCTCGCTCAGTGTCATCCTGATTGTGAAAAACGAATCGGCCGTCCTCGCCCAATGCCTCGAAAGCGTCGCCGCAATCGCCGACGAGATTGTGGTCTGCGATACGGGCTCTACCGACAACACGGTGGACGTCGCGCGCAGCTTCGGCGCCCAGGTGCATGTCATCCCCTGGGAGAATGATTTTGCGAAGGCGCGCAACGCCTCCATCGCCCGCGCCTCCGGCGATTGGCTGCTCCACATGGACGCCGATGAAGTGCTCGACCCCCTGGATGCGCCCGCACTGCGGGAAATCGTTGATACCAACTCCGACGCCGATGCCGTGGAGGTCATCCTCGCCAACTATTGCAACGATCCCCGCGCCTGGCGCTGGGTGGCGGTGCCGCCCGGCGCACCCCTGGCGAGGGGCTACGCCGGCTATCTGCCCGTCGGCCTCCTGCGCCTCTTCCGCAATCACCGGGGCATCGAATACCGTGAAGCGGTCCATGAGAACATCACCGCGAGCGTGCTGGAGCGCGGCGGACACATCTGGCGCTCAAACATCGTTATCCACCACTACGGCTACGACGCTCCCCCGGAACGCCGCCCGGAAAAGGCCCGCTTCTACTACGCCCTGGCTCGGGACAAGGTAAGAACAAATCCCGGCGACGCCAAATGCCTCCACGATCTCGCCGAACAGGCCCTCGCCTGCGGCGAGGCCGACGTCGCCGAATCCGCATGCCGCCGGATCCTGGCGGACAACCCCCTGCACGTCGCCGCCGCAACGACCCTGGCCAATATCTGTCTCAATCGGGGTGATCTGGACGAGGCCCACGAACTGCTTTGCACGCTCGCGGGCGGTGGCTGCGCCCTGCCCCACGTGCAGACCGCCCTCGGGGCCATCGCCGTGCGGCGCGGCCTGTGGGAAGAGGCCTACGCCCGGCTCGAAGCGGCGCGCTCCGAAGCGCCCCCCGCGCCCCTCGCCACGCTCTACCTGGCCCGCGCACTCGACGCGCAAGGCAGGGGAGACGAAGCCCTGACATGCCTGAGTGAACTGGCGAGCGCCCTGCCCGCGCTGGAGGAAGTGGCGCGGCGAATCCGAGCCTTGGAATTGCGTCGTCAGGGCGAGGCGCACTTCGCCGCCGGGCAGTTGGAAGAGGCCCTGCGATACTTCGTGGGCGCCCTGGAGGCCGACTCAGAAGATCCGCTCGCCCACAATAACGTGGGCGTGGTGCTTCACCGGCTCGGGGCGCCGGATCGCGCGCGGGAAGCCTTCATTCGCGCGCTGAAACTGGCGCCCGCCCTCCACGATGCCCAGGCAAACCTCGACGCCTGTTAATCCAGCGCCGGGTAGAAGAGGGCGATCAGACTGTCGATATTGGAAGGCGTCGAAACCACCGGACTGACCCGGTAACGGCTCGCAAGCTCCAAATCCTCAATCGCGATGAGATCGAGCGGATTGATCATGGCCACCGTGAGAACACCATCTTCCAGACGCAGGGGAAGGGAACGATGGAGGCGCACCACGTGGGGGCTGACCGCCGCGACGGCCCTCGGCTCCACATCGGTATCCACGATTTCCTGGTAGGGGAGACGCAACTGGGCCGCCACAATCTTGGCCACAATATCCTCGCCCGTGAAACCATGGTCAACCACGAGCTGGCCGAGCCTGCGCTGCGGATCGGCATTCTGCTCCTTCAGCACCGACTTCAACTGCACCTCGGTGAGGAGGCCCAGCTCCACAAGAATTTCACCCATGCGCTTCTTGTGCCCGTTGGCGTCAAACGCTTCGATTCCCGTGGGGCGGGGCGGGGCGGAGGGCCCGGATGCGGCCGAGTTCAGCGCCTGCTTCAGCGTGCGGATCTGATCCTGGGCCTGGGCATGTTCGAGTTGGAGCAATTCGAGACTGGAGCGCAGCGATTCCACATCCGCGCTGCTGTCCGTCGCGGCATTCTCCGCAGCCCGCGCCGCTTCCAGCGCCGCGGCCAGGGCTTCGATCTCGGCAGTCGCCTCCTGCAACTCCCGTTCCAGGCACGCCTTCGCGGCGGCCCGCTCCGCAAGCTCTTCACGCGCCAGCGCCAGCGCCTCTTCCAGTTCGGTGGCGGGCCCCGGGTCCCCGGTTCCATGCAGCCGCTCCAGATGCCCTCGGGCCACACCCACCTGCTGGGAAAGTTCCTCGTGGGAACGGACGATCTGCGCGTTCCAGTCCTCGATGACCAGACTCAGCCGCGAGAAAACATCTTCGCTGGTACTCGACACGGCTCATCCTTTCCTGCAACGTACTGTGGCAAACGCCAGCCACCCTCTATAGATTATAGAAACGCTGGTGTACAGCGTCAAGGCCGCCGCGAAAATTGTGAAAGGCCCCGACATCGAAGCGCGCGCGATTCGAAACGCACGGTGGCGGAAATGCGACCACCCCCTAAACGCAGTAGCGCTCGATCAGACCCGTGATCGCGCCCCGCGCGGCCACAACGGGCCGGATGTGCTTGTCCGAGGCGATCCGAAGGTCCTCCAGCGCGATAAGATCCAGGGGATTGGCCATGGCGACGCACAGCGCGTGGCCATGGAAGCGCAGGGGAAAGGCGGTGTGACGCCGGGCCAGATGCGCGGGTACCGCGGAAACGGCGGCCGAGTCCACCGCTTCGTTCGCCAGCACCACATAGGGCAGGGCCAACTGCGCGGCCAGCGCCTGCGCAATCGCGTCCTCCGTGGTATAGCCCAGATCGACCAGCAGCCCGCCCAGGGCCTGGCGACGTCCCTCGCGCTGGTATTCCAGAGCGCTCTGGAGTTGCCGCTCCGTCACCACGCCGGCGCCCGTCAGAATCCGGCCCATCGGGACCTTGTGTCCCTCGGGGTTGCTCGCGGCCTCAAGTATCCGCTCGTAATACGAAGCGTTGATCGGTATCGAGGCAATCGGCGAGTTCTGAACAAACTCCCGCACACTCTGGAGCTCGATCTGGCCGCTGAATCGGGGCGGCTCTTCCGGCGCGGATGCTTCACGCGGCGTCAGCCAGTGCTCCGCATCGGACAGTTGCCGGTTCAAGGCGTCGATCTCCGCCCGCTGCATCTCGATAAGGTGATCCAGCGCGCGCACATCCGCCTCCAGCAAACGCTCCGCGCCGCCCTCGTCCCAATTCGCCACAGGGACCTGAAATTCTCCGGCCGAACCATCGCCCGCCCCCGCGCCGTGAAGCGAAAGCGCCAGGAAGTCCTGAACAAGGGACTCCCCCTGCTGGGTCACGCCATGGGCCTGCTGGCTCAGGTCCGCCAGAGACTGCTCAAAGTCGTCCAGCCGCGCGCACAACACCCGCAGCGCGTCGACCGGCCCGGCCCCCTCAACCTTCAAGTTCGCCTCGTCCACGGCGCCAAAGTGCCGTATGCCCGATCGAAGACGCTGGAGATTGCGGATGGTCGCAAAGATGTGGCGCAGCACCGGAGCCGAAGTCCCGCGCGCCTTGTTGTTCCAGGCGGCGACGGCCGCGCTCAGCGCCGTGGGCGCTTTGAAGGTGCTGTTGCGCATTGTGCTGTTCGTTCTTGATACTCGGGTTGCCGATCAGAACCCATTATAGGAGCGGCTCCGCCTTGCCTTCAAGGGTGCGCCGCATTTCATGATATACTTCCCACCGGTAGCGCAATCTCGGCTCCATCACACTGCAAGGAAACACAATGTCGGTAGAACTCTCCGGCAAAGGACAGGAACGCCGAACGGCGCGTCGGGAGCCCATCAGCAGACGCGTGGTCTTTGCCGGGGTGCGCGGCGAGGGATTGCTGCGCCAGGGGATGGCTGTGGATATCAGCGCCAGCGGCCTCCTCGTTCACACCTCCCAGCCCGACCTCGCCGGTCGCCACCTGGAGCTCGAGCTCCATCCCGACGGCGCCGCCGAACCCGGCGACGTGATCATGGTGCGCGGCGAAGTCGTATGGACGCGCCCGCTACAGGGCCGGGGAGACTATGCCATGGGCGTTCGCTTCCTCCAGTCCTTTCCCGCAACCGATATGACCGGCGCGGGCTACCGGCCCGCCACCCGCGACGAATCCGCCGAGCTGGCCGCCTCGATTCAGCGGCGGCTCGCCGCCATGGAGCCCGCCGTCCGCGTCGAAATCAGTGACGCCGCCCGCCGCAAGGGCGCGGCCGAGGCACAAGACGGACTGCCCGACCCGGACACGACCCGAAGGCGCTCCTACCGATGGCTCTGGCTGCTCCTGTTGATGCTGTGCTTCGGCGCGACCGTTTCCACGTTGACCATGCTGGCGCTCTGGCGACTCGGCTTCTACGAACAGTCGCCAGGAACAACAAGTATCCAAACCCCGCGGCCGACCCCAGCCTCCATCTCCGTGCCGGCGGCGGTACCAACGGCGAAAGCCTCCGGCGACTCCCCGGGCGCCGATCCCTCCGCCAGAATCAATGCGCGCATCGAACATATATTGGAATCGGGCCCATCCTACTATTTGAACCGGGGGAGCCTCTTTCTCATTCAAGGGCGATTCCCCGCCGCCGCACAAGCCTTCAACACGGCCCAGAGCCGCCCCGAGGGAACACCGCTGGAGCGATTCATCGCGGAACTGGGCGAGGCCCAGGCCCTCGCGGGCGAAGGCGACACGGATGAGGCCCTCAACATCCTGAAACGGCCCTGGGAAGAGGCGCAAGCCATTCCCGAATCGTGGCGGGCGCTGCGGCAAGAGTTTCTGGCCGCCTTGAGCGCCTCCCCCGATAGTCCCGAGGCCCAAGCGCCCCTCGTCAATGCCTTCGCCTTTCAACCACCCGAAAAGACCGCGGAAGAGGGGGGAGCCGATCCATCGGCCGCGCGCATGCGCATCGAAATCGACACCACGCGGCACATCTTGAGCGTGCTGGACAACAACGCCATACGGGCGGTCTATCCCATCGGCCTCGGCGCGCCGGGCAAAACCCCGGAAGGGGAATTTGAGATCGTAAACAAGATTGAAGACCCCGAGTGGTACAACCGGGGCAATCCCATACCGGCCGGCGCGCCGGGCAATGAACTCGGCTCGCGATGGATAGGCCTCGGCGACGCTTCCGGCCCCACGCCCCTCGGCATTCACGCCACGGACGATCTCGCCTCCATCGGCGCAAACATGAGCCGGGGGTGCATCCGCATGCGACCGGCGGACGTGGAAGAACTGTTCACCTTCGTCGAAGTTGGCACGCCCGTCAGCATACGGGCCCTCTAGAAGACGGCAGCCCCCACTCCGGCATCCTTTCCCGGTTTGCCTTCCACCCACAGCGGGCGATAGCATGAAGTATGAACGTTAGAAACTACATCGCGCGCGCCTCCGCGGCGCTCGAACGGGGCGAACGATTCCTGCGCCACGATATCTGGTATATCGGCAAGCCGGGCGAGGCCGTTCCCTCGGGCTTTGTCATCCGCCAGGTCCGCGTGGGTATCCTCCTCTTCCGCGGCATCGTGGAGGAGACGCTGCTGCTGCGCGCCTCCGCACTCTCCTTCACCACGCTGCTCTTCCTCGTTCCCTTTCTCGTGTTCATGTTCTCCTTCATCCAGACCTTCAATCTGGGCGACCATATCTATGGCCAGATCTCCGACTGGGTCAACCATCGCATCGAGCAGGTCGTACACGTCGTCCGCTCCTCCATCGGAGGCGAGGAAACGCCCCGCGACGACGTCGGCGAAGAGGTCGTGCCCGCCGCGCATGAGGCCGCCACCGTAGCCGTGGCGCCCGCCGCGACGCCGCCCGAAGCGAGCGATGCAAGCCAGGAGCTGGTGACCGACATCCTCCGAATTTTCCTGCCCACCATTTCTCAGGAGGCCGATGAAAACGGGCTCGCCGATCCCGTAGAGTTCATCGTGGATATCGTAGAATCAAAGGCCACCGACGTGCGCACCCTGGGGCTGACCGGCCTCATGTACATCCTCATCACCGTCCTCGGACTCATGCGCAACGTGGAATGGGCCTTTAATCGGATCTGGGGCGTGAAAGAAACCCGGAGTATCTTCCACAGCCTCAGCGACTACGTCATGATCACGCTGCTCCTGCCCATCGTGGCCGCCGCCGTCTTCGGACTCGCCGCCGCGCTCGGCACCAACGATTCGCTCGGCAATCTGTCCGTGGTCCTCCGCGGCTCCCAGGTGCTCATCATCTCATGCACCTTCGCGGCCCTCTACTACTTCGTGCCCAACACCTCCGTGAGCGCCCGCTGCGCCTTCGTCGGCGGGCTCTTCGCCGGCATTCTCTGGACCCTGACCTCCTGGGCCTATGTGGCCTTCAATGTGGGCCTCGCGCAATACACCTTCTTCTTCTCAACCTTCGCCCTGTTCCCCATGCTCCTCGCCTGGATATACACAAGCTGGGTCATCCTCCTCTTCGGCGCGCTCGTTACCTTCGCATACCAGAATGAAAAAACCTTCGCCCTGGAACGTCTCGCGGACAGAGCAAGCTACGCCTACCGCGAGTCCGTCGCGTTGCGACTCATGGTCGAAATGGTCCGCCGCTTCGCCCACGGCAAGCCCGCCCTGTCCGCGGGAGAAGTAGCCAACGCCTGGAACGTTCCCCTCCGCCTCGTCAACGAGGCCCTCAACGTGCTGCTCGCGGCCCGCCTCGCGACCGCCTGCGCCACCCAGCCCGTAACCTATCAACCGGCGCGCGCGGCGGACACCATACACGTGATCGACGTGGTCCGGGCCCAGCGCGAACATGGGGAAGAGCCCTCCCAGTTGCGGGGGGAAGAGTTGTATCGAGAAATATACGCGGGCCTCGGGGCCGCGGATGGATGCGCGGCGGCCATCAGCCTGGCCGACCTCGCCACAAAGGAAGGATAGCCTTGTTGTTGAAGGGAAAGAATGCAATTATCACGGGAGCCGGCCGCGGAATAGGGAGGGCCATCGCGGAAGCCTTCGCGGCGCAGGGCTGCAACATCGCCGCCCTGGCGCGCAGTAAGGACGAGATCGAGGAGACCGCGTCCATCGTCCGAGGCCTGGGCGCGCGCGCCGAAGCAATCGTCTGCGACGTGACCCGCGAAGACTCGGTAAACCAGGCCTTTGCCGCCGCTGAATCCGTACTCGGACCCACCGACATCCTCGTTAACAACGCAGGGATGGCGCGCTTCAAGCCCTTTGCGGACCTCTCGCTGGACGATTGGAACGAAACCCTCGCGGCAAACCTCACCAGCGTTTTTCTCTGCACCCGGCGCGTGCTGCCCGCCATGATGGCCCGGCGCGCGGGACGCATCATCAACGTCTCAAGCGTGTCCGGCCTGAAACCCATCGCAGAGCAGAGCGCCTATTGTGCCGCGAAGCACGCCGTGAATGGATTGACCAAGACCCTCGCCCTCGAATTGAGCGAATTCGGCATCGGCGTCCACGCCTTGTGCCCCGGCGGCGTCGTCACGCGATTGTCGGAAGAGGCCATGCCCCATCGCGACAAGACCGGATGGATGCTGCCCGAGGATATCGCCCACGCGGCCCTCTTCCTGGCGACCCAGAGCCCCCGCGCCGCCACGGACATCGTGCACCTCCGTCGATTCGACAGCGCGCCGCTTTGAAAAGCCTGGAGTCTGGAGTAGGGTCGATCACCCAGATCAGATCGGCCCGATCATTCATCCTGAATCCCGAAACCCGTACCGGTCAATTCGACTTAAGGGTCTCGATATTGATATTCGTGTTGGTGTAGATGCAGATCTCCGCCGCCGTCAGCAGCGACTCGCGCACCACGTCCTCCGCGCTCATGTCCGTGTGCTTGATCAGGCTGCGCGCCGCCGCCAGGGCGAATGATCCGCCCGAACCGATGGCGAGGATGCCATCCTCAGGCTCGATAATCTCCCCCGTACCGGCGATAAGGAGCGACTGATCTTTGTCGCAGACCGCAAGCAAGGCGTTGAGCTGGCGCAAGTACTTGTCCGTGCGCCACTCCTTGCCCAGTTCAACGGCGGCGCGGGCAAGATTCTTGTTATACTCCTGCAACTTGCCTTCAAAGCGCTCGAACAATGCGAAGGCGTCGGACACCGCCCCGGCAAAGCCCGCGAGCACCGCGCCGTCGGCCAGGCGGCGCACTTTCATCGCGTTGCCCTTCATCACCGTGTTGCCGAGGGTGACCTGACCGTCGCCGCCAATGGCTACGATGCCATTCTTGCGGACAGAGATGACCGTGGTGGCGTGGAATTCATGCATACCTGTGCTCCCGCGGCGAGGCGCCGACCGGTGGTGCCGAAATTGAGACTGTGAGGCCCTGCAATGAGCGGGCCGCGCCATTGTACAAAATGCGGGTTGCCCCGCGCTAAGATTCAGCGCGCCGGGACAACGATCGCGCGGAAAGTCGGAAGTACCATGACGGAATTATTGATCGGAATTTGCAGCCTCGGCGGACTTGTGGTCTTCCAGATGGCCATGCGCCAGCGGAGCCAGCGACGGATGGTCGACGCCTGGGAAAAGGCCCAGGCCGAACTCGCCCGCGGCAATCACGAAGCAAGCGCGGCCCACCTGGAAGAATGCATTCGCATCATGCCCCTGTGGCTTCCGCCCCGCTTCGCACTCGGCGCGCTCCTGGCCCGGCTGGGCCGCCTCGGCGAAGCCGAAAGCCAGTTCAAGATGGCCCAGGCGCTCCAGCCGCGCGAGGCCGAAGGAATGATTGAACTCGGCATCTTCTACATCACGGCCGCCCGCAGCATCAAGGAAGGCGTCGCGCTACTGAGGGACGCCGTCGCTGCCGACCCGGACGCCGCCCAGCGTATCCAGAGCGATCCCCGCCTCCGAGACTTCCGCGAAAGCCCGGACTTCGCGCTGCTGGAGTTGCCATGAGTCGGATCGGGACGACCTTGACCGCACTGGCGACGCCGGAAAGCGGCCTCGCGCGTGGAATTTTCCTGCGCGCAAAGATTCTCCTCGTCGTGTCGGGCCTCGCCACGCTTCTGGGCGCGTTGGGAACGCTCCACTGGCTTCTGGAAATACTCAGCCACTTCGTCGCCTGGCATGGGATGCTAACCGCCGCGGCACTCCTGCAATTTTCGCTGATAAGGCGATGGCGATGGGCCGGAGCCGCGGCTATCGTGCTCGCGCTCCAGCTCATGCAGCCTCTATCGTGGTATCTGCCCACCCCATCAACATCCCAACAGCCCAACCTGCGCCTCCTGCTGGCCAACGTGCTTACCTCCAACATGGACAAAGATCGATTCCTCGCCCTCGTGGACGCCGTGGACCCCGATGTGATCTGCGTGCAGGAGGCGGATGACGCCTGGGCGGAGGCCCTCGAAGCGCTCCATGTCCGATTTCCAGTCAATTCCATCGTGCCCCGCGCCGACAATTTCGGTATCGCCTTCTACAGCCGCCTGCCGGGCGGCATGAGCGGCGTATTGTTTCAACGGGAGCACGACGTGCCCGCGCTCGCGGCCACCGTTGAAGTCGCGGGACGCACACTGTCCATCCTCGATGTGCACGCATTGCCCCCTATTGGAAAGCTCATGGCCGATCATCGAAATCGACACCTCAAATCGATCCGAAACTGGTTCGAGGAACAATCCGGCCCCGCTGTACTGCTCGGAGACCTCAATCTCACCATGTTCTCGCCGGAATACCGGCGATTTGTGCAAGGGATGGACCTGCGCAACGCGCGGCAGGGCTTCGGGCCGCGGGGCACCTGGCCCACTTGGGTGCCTTTCGCGCGTCTGCCGCTCGATCAATGTCTGATCCGGGGCGACATCGACGTCACATCCTTCGCGACGGGTCCGGATATCGGCTCCGATCATCTGCCCATCATCGTCGATCTCTTCGTCCCACCCGCATGATGCGATGACGCCGCCGCACACGCGAAAGCACCGCGACGGCTCTCCCCATCCATTCGCGATCAACACGTTCGCGCCGCAACGTCGTCGCGTTCCATCGCGCGCGCGATCGATTTCACTGCGGCGAAGCGTCGCAAAGATCGCCGTAACGAAATTTTTTTTCTGATGGTCGCCGCGCCGTGTTGACTCCGATCAATGCTTCGTTGGCGTGTTGGGCGTCACCGGGAAACGTCGCGTCGCCGCACCCGCCGCGCATGCGCGCCCGCTCCTGGTGTGGTGAGTGAGTTCTATTTTACCCTTTGTTTATAAGGGTGAAATGCATGCTCTATCCCCGCGAATGGCCGCGGTGAAGCGCCGTCGCCGCGCGACGTTAAGGCGCGAAGTGCGTCGAAGTCGCGCGCACCTTCGCGCGATCAAGGCGCGCATGCCTGTGCGAGAGCGTGGATCAAACCAAAAAAAATTTTAAAAAAGCACAAAAAAATACTTGCCTTTTTCTTGTTTGTCTGTTACACAATCGGTAGAGAAAATTTGAATCAAAAATTTCGACGGCGCGTGAACCACCTCTCAATGAAGCGCAGGCTGCACTTCCCGGAGCGAGGTTCGCACGGATCGGATGAAGCAAAGGACACAGAAGCGCTTTCGTACAGGAGGTCGCTCATGTGACAGCGGCGCGATTAGTGCCCTAGAACGCTTCGCTTTCCCCTCCGCCTTGAACGCGCCCGCCCGCGCCGGATTCGGTCCGGGCACGCTACACCATCCATGCGCTCATGCGGGCTGTTCCCGCTGAGCTGGCCTTTCGCCCCGCGGAACGCGAAAGGCGGCCGGTTCGTGGCCTCTTGCCAGGCGCCGGGCTGCGGGTGAAGTGTTCGAAGGTGAAAATGCAACAGGAGAAATGACATGGCCGCTGACAAAAAGAAGCCCGCCGCGAAAACGGCGGCCGCCGCGAAGCCCGCTGCGAAAAAGCCGGTCGCCAAGAAACCGGCCGCAAAGAAGTAGTTGCGCTCCGCCGACGATGGCCCAACGAAGGCCCGTCAATCACTACACCGTGCCGCTCACGGCGGCGATACCGCGCGAAATTGGGCGCGCGGAATCCTCCAGGTATCGATAAAGGGTATTCATGCGCCCGCGCAGGTGCGGGTCGCATTCGTTTGATGGCGTGTTCCCAGCGGGATATCGCCGGAGTAAAGTTGAATGGGCGCCGTTGTGGCGCCCCGGTTTAAACTGCCAATTCGCGGGCTGCAACCCGCTTGGTAGGCCCCTCGCCCCGCGGAAGGCGGGAGGCCGGCAGCACACGGCCTGTTGCCGTGATTCAATGCTGTGTGTGTTCGAAGTGGTACAACGATGGAATACAAAAGGAGAAATGACATGGTCGCTGCAAAGAAGCCTGCCGCTAAGAAGCCGGCTGCAAAGAAACCCGCCGCCAAGAAGGCCGCTGTGAAGAAACCCGCTGCGAAGAAGGCCGCCGCGAAGAAGCCTGCTGCGAAGAAGCCGGCCGCGAAGAAGCCCGCCGCGAAGAAGCCGGCCGCCAAGAAGCCTGCTGCGAAGAAGCCCGCCGCGAAGAAGCCTGCTGCGAAAAAAGCCGCCGCAAAGAAGCCCGCTGCGAAAAAGCCGGCCGCCAAGAAAGCCGCCGCAAAGTAAGTTACCCCACATACACCAGGGCACCAGCCCCGAGACCATGGTGGCTGGCGCTCTTCCGCGCTGAGTTGTGGAGGCCCGCAGGATTCCTGCGGGCCTTTTTTCGTCTACGCGGGCGATCTCGCGTGCCGCGATCACATGCCCGCGCGGTACCTCGGGCATGCCGCCCTTTAATTTGAATGCCGCGAACGCTATGCTTGGGGCTCGGTGGCGCCCGACGCGGCGCCCTTGGCCCAATGCACACGCGACAAGGATGGTTATGGGAGCAAGCGAATTCAACGAGGCGCTGGAGCGGGCCGTCAAGGACTCCGGTGCGCCGGGAGCCGTGGGCTACGTCGGCCATGGGGGCGAGACGCTCTTTCACGAGGCCGTCGGCATGCGCACCCTTCTGCCCGAGCCCGAAGCGGCCCGACGCGACACTATCTACGACCTGGCCTCTCTCACCAAAGTCATCGCGACGGCCACTTCCGTCCTCCTCCTCCACGAGCGGGGCCTGCTCGATCTCGATCGGCCGGTCTCGGAAATACTTCCCCTGCCCGCATTCAAGACCATCACCCCGCGCCATCTGCTCACCCATACCGCGGGCCTGCCTCCGTTCAAGACCTGGCACAAGGAAGCCGGCTCCGTCGATGAGTATATCCAGCGCATCGCCGCCCTGCCCCTCGAATCGGCGCCCGGCGAACAGCGTGTCTATTCCGATCTCGGATTCATGATGCTCGGGCGCATCGTGGAAATCATCGGGAAGAATGCGCTGGATTCGTTCGCCCAAGAGAATATCTTCAAGCCCCTCGGCATGGAACACACCGGCTTCAATATTCCCGCGGCCTGGCGGGAGCGCTGCGCCGCAACCGAGCAATGCCCCTGGCGCGGCAAATTGATGCGGGGCGAAGTTCATGATGAAAACGCCTACGCCGTCGGTGGCGTCTCCGGCCATGCCGGGCTCTTCGCGCCCGCGGGCGACCTGGCGCGATTCTGTCGCGGGCTCCTGGGCGGAAAGCTACTCAAGCCCGAGACCATCGCCATGATGGCGCGGCCGGGCGCCGTAGCCCGCTACCCATGGCAGGTGCTCGGCTGGAAGATCGATCCCTGGGCCGAGGGCTCCGAAGGGCACTTGCGCTCGCGGCGCGCCATTGGTCACACCGGTTGGACCGGCACAAGCCTCTGGTTGGACCTCGACTCCCACCATTTCGTGATACTCCTGAGCAACACGCCCCACCCGACCCGTGACCTGCGGGACAACGCCACACTGCGTCGCACCTTTCACGAACCCGTGGCCGCGGCCTGCCATCCCGTCACCACCAACGCACATACCGGCCTGGATCGAATCACCTGGGACGCCTTCGACGCGTTAAAGGGGAAGCGTG
The DNA here is from genome assembly GCA_016791475.1 of Candidatus Hydrogenedentota bacterium. Taxonomy (NCBI): domain Bacteria; kingdom Pseudomonadati; phylum Candidatus Hydrogenedentota; species Candidatus Hydrogenedentota bacterium. Next base: position 7,705 of record JAEUWI010000044.1, on the reverse strand, counting down.
TCGCCGTCCTCGCCAATCACGGCGCAATCGACCTCGCCGGGCGCCCCCTCCTCGACGTCCTCGCACTGGCGTCCGAGGTCACCGTGGTGCGCGTCTTCAGTCCGGAGCACGGGTTCAGCGGCCAGGCGGAAGCGGGGGAGAACGTCGGTGTGCAGCGCGCCCCCATTCCCCTCGTCAGCCTCTACGGCGATCAGAAGAAGCCCACCCGCGACCAGTTGCGCGATGTGGACCTGCTCCTCGTCGACCTTCCCGATATCGGCGCACGGTACTACACCTACATGGCCACCATGAAAGACTGCATGGAAGTCTGTGCCGAGGCCGCCGTACCGGTCATGGTGCTGGACCGGCCCAACCCACTCGGCGGCGCCATACTCGAAGGACCCATCGCCACCAGCGTGGGTTCCCTCGTCTGCTGCGCGCCCATCCCCGTGCGCCATGGCATGACCCTCGGCGAACTTGCCATGTTCTTCAAAAGCACCTTCACGTCCTGCGCCGCCGTCGATCTCTCCGTAAGCGAACTCAACGCCTGGCCCCGATCCTTCCTGGCGCCCCAGTGCGCCCTGCCCTGGGTGCCGCCCTCACCCAATATTCCCACCTTCGAGTCCGCACTCCTCTACATCGGGACCTGCCTCTTCGAGGGCGTCAATCTCAATGAGGGAAGGGGCACCGATACGCCCTTCCAGGTCCTGGGCGCGCCCTGGCTCGACGCGGGAAAAGTCATCGGCGGAATCAAAAAGGAAGACCAGCGCGGCTGCCGGCTGGAGGCCATCACCTACACCCCTCGCGCCATTCCCGGCAAGGCAAGTTCACCCGTCTATCGCGATCAGAACTGCAACGGGATCCGGATCCATCTGGAGCGTGCCGCCGACGCGCGCCCCTTCCGGCTGGCCTGCGCCCTCCTTCGCGCCATCCAACAAACCCACGAAAAAAACCTGGAGTGGAAGCCCTTCTTCGATACCCTCGCAGGCGGCGAGGCGCTGCGCCGGGCGATTCAATCCGGAATCAAAACCGAAGACTATGTGCAATCGCTGGACGCGGAACTCGCGCGCTTCGACGCCGCGCGACCACGGCGCTACGAGACATAAAAATAGCCGCCGGCGCATGCCGGCGGCCGAAGATCTCAGATATAGGCAAGGACGCTGCCGCAACGCCTCAGTCGAGAGGGGCGTCGGCCTTGTAAAGCACGGTGTAGATCAAATCCCCGGAGCCCGCGCGCCCGTCGATCTCGTGGGCCAGTACGGTCTTGATGTCAACCACTTCCACCCGCGCCTGCAGTAACCACTGGTTGACCGCGGTATCCAGATCGAAAATCTTGTCCTCGTATCCCTTGAACGTCTTCACAAAGATCATGCCGGAGAGCTCCTTCTGCTGGTGAATTTTTTGTTCCCGACAGTGTAGCAGGAAGGCGGCGGCAAAAAAAACACCAGCGAAAGTGTGCGGGGCGCCACCCGCAACCGCGACCCGCCGGGGATAAGACCGTGCCCCAACGCCACCCAAGAGCGGGATGCGCCGAATCTCGAACAGCCGTTCGCCCCGCGCAGAAAAATCAGACGCTGTTCGGCCGCCCAGCCCAGGCACGAATGGGAACGGCGTTGGCGGAGCTAACGATGACCTTTGAACGTGCAAGAGGGATGGCAAGGGGTGGAAGTGCGTCCGTACGTTTGTCTTAGTCCACGAAGTAGACGGGAGTCAGTGCCCCGGGGCGTAAGCCCCAGACTTTGGGTTTGCCTGGGGTTGAATCCACGTAGCGGACGGTGGAAAACGCAGTCACGGTAATCTGCTATCCGCTTCGCGGATTGGCAGATCTCCAGATCCCTCACAACCGCCAATTGGTTCAAAATGCTCGGGGAGGCCGCCGGAGGAAAGTCTGGAAGGTCTCGCTGAGATACCGCAAAGTCTCCTCAAACCGGATGGGCCCCAAAAAAAGTACCGGGGTGTAGCAGAGCCACACCCCGGCTAGACAAGAGAATTGACGACGTCCAATCAGTCTACTCTCAGTGACAACGCCTAATAGTACCGAACTCCGTCCCCGCTATCCATGGTTGTATCTATCAAGTTTATTTGTCGGAATCTCATGGGGTATACTGGCGGGGGATCGGAGAATCCCCTGATTTCTCCAGCAATCTCGCACCACGGGACTGCGGGAAATTCTGTGAAAATCCCGCGTGCACTACGGAATCATGAGGTGATGCGCCATGTCAGACATCGTACCGGATCTGGTGATTCAAGACTTGAAAAAGTGGTCGCCCTACTGCCGGGAACACTACTTTCCCCGCCGCTCCGAGCGGGCCGCCGTCGTGGAAAAAAAAGGCATCGCGGAAGGCGGAATCACCGAGGCCCATCCCGGCTACGAAATCGGACGCACCAATCCGGGTTTTCACCTTTTGCTCTATCCCTTTAAGGGACATGGGCAGGTCTTCAGCAAGTACCCCGTCCGACGCGTCGGACGCGACCAGGCCCTCCTCATTCCCGCCGGAACCGCCTTTAACTACCGGCCCTACCGCGGACCCTGGTCCTTTCTCTGGTTCCACCTGACCGACACCGGCCGCTGGCGCCACCTGAGAGAGGAGACCATCGTCGTCCGGGGCACCGCCCTCACCTCCCAGTTGGAGAAGTCCATGGCGGAATTCCTGCGGGAATCTCATGGCATCAGCCGCTCATCGCCCCGGGCCGCGCGTCTCCACGCTGAGTTGATCGCCCTCTATCTGGAGCGCGAATTCGGTCACGGTGTCGAATCCGAAGGCAGCGACCTGCACGTGCGCCTCGACAAGCTCTGGGAAAAGGTAAACGCCAGTCTCGACCACCAGTGGGAAGTCGAGCACATGGCCGAAGAGTTGCACGTGTCGGTGGCCCACCTCCACCGCATGGTACAGGCCGCCACGGGCACCTCGCCCATGCGCATGGTCACCCGCCTGCGCATGGAACGCGCCCAGGATCTGCTCATCATCCTCGACTGCAAAATCCGCAACGTCGCGGAGATGGTGGGCTACCACAACGAGTTCGCCTTCTCCGTCGCCTTCAAGCGTTTCTGCGGCGTTACCCCCGGCGAATTTCGCAAGCAGCGGTAGCGAGAAGTGCAAGAGAGCGTCCGAGGCGCTGGTATACGAAACGTGCCACACGACCTCGCCAAAAGGCGGGTTCGCGTGGCACGGATGGAATGCGGCCTGCAAAACTGTTTCTACGGTCACTCGAATCGCAGCAGGTGGTAATTCTTCTTGCCAACACGCACCACGGCCATCGTGCCCGTAAGCAGTGAATCCACGCCCAGCACCGCGCCCTCATCTTCAACGCGCGCGCTGTTCAAGTAAAGTCCGCCATTCTTAACCGTGCGACGTCCCTCGCCCTTGCTCGGGAAAACGCCCGCCTCCACCAGAACCTCCAGAAGGTTCCGCCCCGCGGAAAGCAGAGTGGGGGAGAGGGTGCTGCTCGGCACCTCGCTGAACAGGTCCGCCAGCGTCGCCTCATCCAGACCGCGCAGATCGCCGCCAAACATGGCTTGTGACGCCTTCACCGCGTTGGTCAGCGCATCCTCGCCATGAATCATGCGCGTGACCTCTTCCGCAAGGCGCTGCTGGGCGGCCCGCTTATGGGGCTCCTCCGAAATCTGGCGCTCATAATCCACAACCTCCTCCTGGCTGAGGAAGGTGAAATATTTCAAATACCGCGCCGCATCCGCATCCGCCTGATTCAACCAGAACTGGTAAAACTTATAGGGCGAAGTCCGCGCCGCATCCAGCCAGATATTGCCCGACTCCGACTTGCCAAACTTGGAACCGTCCGATTTTGTCACCAGCGGCAGCGTCAGCCCGAAGGTCTCCGCATTAAGCACCCGCCGCGTCAGGTCCATCCCCGCCACGATATTGCCCCACTGATCGCTGCCCCCGATCTGCAGCCGGCAACCATGGTGCGCGTTCAGTTGCATGAAATCATAGGCCTGGAGCAGGCTGTAGGTGAATTCCGTGTAGGAAATCCCGTGATCCCGGTCTTCAAGACGCTGGCGAACCGACTCCTTCCCCAGCATCACGTTCACACTGAAATGCTTGCCCACATCGCGCAGAAAATCGATGAAGCCCAGCTTCCCAAGCCAGTCGATGTTATTGAGCAGAATCGCGCCGTTGGGCCCCTCAAAGTCCAGCACCAGCGCCAGTTGCTTCTGGATACCCGCCGCGTTGATCTCCACCTGCTCCTTCGTCAAAAGCGCCCGTTCCGTCGCCTTGAAGCTCGGATCGCCGATGAGGCCCGTGCCGCCGCCCACCAGCGCAATCGGGCGATGACCCGCCCGCTGAAAATGGGCCAGACCCATGATCGGCACCAGACTGCCCACGTGAAGGCTGTCCGCCGTGGGGTCAAACCCGCAGTAAAGGGTCATCGGGCCCTTTTCCAGTTCCGCCCCGATCGTCTCATGGGTCTGCTGGTGGAGCAGGCCGCGCCAGGATAGTTCTTCAATCAATGTCATGGGATATGCTCCACAGATAACAGCCGGGGCCGGGTACAAGGGGATGGGGGGGGCCGGATTCAGACGGCGGCCGGAACGGGGGCGAAGTCGGCGAGGCGACCGTATCGACCGGCACAATCGAGGCGCCGATACGACAGAATTCTGGCGGGGAAAGGGTTCATGAGCCTACTTTAACAAAGACCAAAAAGGGGGCGCAAGTCGCCCCGCCGCCCCGCCCAGGGGGCCAAACTTCGAAATTCCAGAATTGACTTGCAGGCACTGCGGGTATTTAGTTGACTTTTTCTTTACATTCCCGCAAACTGGTGAACGAATTGGGGATTTGTATATGCTCCGGGCAGGGAATCTATATCCCTGGATCGATTCAAATCCGTAGAGGAACAAACTCAGGAGAGACTTAACCGCCATGCCTCGCTGGTCCTTTACTCATATGATGACTGTGTTCGCAGCCGCTCTGGCCCTCGTAGGGTGTCCTCCGGTCACCCCCGACCCCGAGCCGGTGGCGAACTTTTCCGCCACGCCCCGCTCGGGAAATACGGGACTACGGGTCACCTTCACCGATCTTTCCTCCACCGTTTCCGACGGCGCCATCACGAGTTGGCAGTGGAACTTCGGCGACGGCGGCAGAAGCAACGAGCCCAACCCCGTGCACACCTATCTGGCGGCGGGAAACTTCAACGTCTCCCTCACCGTCACCAGCAGCGGCGGCAGCCACACCCGCACCCGCGCCGGCTACATCCGCGTCGAGTCGCCCCAGGGTTCGGCCCAGCTCGATGAGGCGGGCGGCACCGCAACGGCCAACGGCGTCAGCATTACCGTCGCCGCCGGCGCGCTGGAAGGCGACGTGAACTTCGGCATCACCCGCGTCGACCGCGAGATCAATTTCAACGTGTTTGAAACGATCAACCGCGTCGGCGATTCCTTCACCATCACCCACGACAACGACCGCAACGACATGTCCGCCACGGGCGAACCCGTGCTCCTCGCCATTCCCTATGCCGAGGACGTCGTGCCCACGGGCAGCCGTATCCCCGCCAAAGTACACATCCTCGCCCAGCTTCAGGATGGTCTCGTCATTCCGATTCTCGGCGAGATCCGCTCCGGCAGCGTCGTCGCCAGCGTGACCGGCCTGCCCGCCTCCGCCCTCTATACCGTCGTCTACCGGCCCGATGCCGCCCTGGAGCGCGTCACCACCGCTCAGGCCGGAAAAGCCGCCACCGGAACCAACTGGAACGACGCCTGGGACCTCAGCCTGAGCCCGGAACTGCTCCGCCAGCTTACCGCCCTGCGCCTCGGCAATATTATGAACGCCGCCTCCTTCGGCGAGCGGGAATTCACCCAGGAACAGATCGACGAGACCCTTGAAGCCCTCCAGAACGGACTGCGGGCCACCCAGAGCGCCTTCGAGAGCGTCCTCTCCCGGAGCCCCCGACTCGTCACCCTCAACGGCGCCCACACCGTCACCTTCTTCAATACCGTTGAGCTCTATCCCGCCGCCATCGGCAGCATCGACAGCGTCTTCTACGCCGGCAGCCCCTTCGGCAGCGTCGTCGTCGATCCCCGCCAGCTCCTCGCAATATCCACCTGGAACGCCGACCGCCTGGCCGCCAATCCCGAAAATACGGATATCGCCCAGATCCTCGGCGCAAATCAAGCGGTCGCCGAAGTCGTCACCCGCGCCGTGGTGGCCGGCTACGACTACCCCGAAGTGACCGCCAACAGCGAAGCCGATGATGCCGCCGTCTCCTTCATCGCCGGTATCACCGAGGGCCTCGCACTCCACGTCGGCCAGGAAATCGGCGGTGTCGGCGCAAATCGCACCCAACTCGAAGGCGACGTCGCGCTCCTTTCCACCCCCGTGTTGGCCCCCGTCGACGCCGAAGTGGCCGGTTACGCCGCCGCAAGCCAGGACTTCTTCCGCTTCGTGCTCAATTACTATGAGCCCGAACCCGCACTCGCCTATGTGGCCCAGGGTACCGGACCGGTGAAAGGTATGCTCGAAGAAATCCGGCTCGCCCTCGATTCGGTCAATCTCCTCACCTATGACGCCGCCGCCCGCCTTACCGCCGGCGCGGTCGACAATGCCTTCTTCGCCCACTTGAATGTGCCCCTCGGCGAGGCCTACCTCAACTACGCCCTGGACCTCGCCTTCGAGCACGGGCCCAGCGGCGTACTGCGCTCCTCCGACGAGGGAAGACTCCCCCTGGTCCTGGACGAAGACCGCTTCGCGCCGGAAGCCATTGAAGACGCCGCCATCGCCGGCGCGACCGGCGGCGCCGATGTGGAACTGACCGCCATCCCGCCGCTGAGCACGCGCGTCGCCCGTCTGGCCGTCGCGCCCACCTCCGATTCGCTGACCCTCACCTTCAACCGGGACGAGTGGACTGCGGACAGCCGCAACCAGAGCATCACCGTGGTCGTCTATCGCGAGGGCCTTCCCGGCACCGTGCTGCCGTCCAACGGCTCCACCCTGGTCTTCGAAAACTACGAGGCCGATCTCGGCTCCGATAGCGCCATTTTCTACATCGTCGTCGTCAATAACAGCTTCAGCGTGACCAATAGCGTCTCCATGGTCGCCGAGGCCGCGCTCGCGGAAGAGGCCAACTGAGAAAAAAGTTGCCGGACCACCGAAAAAAAGTGGTTCGGAGGTTGACATGGCCCGCCGGTGTTTGTTAGTCTACGTGCAGCCGCCTCGGTTGAGGCGGCTGTCTTTTTGACCGACGACAAGCTGGTGTAGCTCAGTTGGTAGAGCAGCTGATTTGTAATCAGCCGGTCGGGGGTTCGAATCCCTTCACCAGCTCCATATAGTTGAATAGCTTTTGTGGTGGGTTGCCCGAGTGGCTAAAGGGGACGGGCTGTAAACCCGTTGGCTTGCGCCTACGCTGGTTCAAATCCAGCACCCACCACCATTTAAATTGATCGTATCCGGCGGCGTGCCGCCGTATTCGTGGGCGGGAATAGCTCAGTTGGTAGAGCATCAGCCTTCCAAGCTGAGGGTCGCGAGTTCGAACCTCGTTTCCCGCTCCATTAAAGTTTCAGTTCGCCCGCATAGCTCAGTAGGTAGAGCACTTCCATGGTAAGGAAGGGGTCTCCGGTTCGAATCCGGATGTGGGCTCCATTTTTTCTCTTACAATATCCCAGCAAGACCAAGTTGTCGCAGCACCGGTGTGTGCGCAAGGAGAAACGAAGACATGGCGAAGGCAAAATTCGAGCGCAACAAGCCGCACGTGAACGTGGGCACCATCGGTCACG
>JAEUWI010000043.1 GCA_016791475.1 Candidatus Hydrogenedentota bacterium | reverse complement strand
TCCCTATCCCAGGACTCGCTTCGCTCGCGCCCACCACGGCGGGTCTTCGACCTGGGCTACGATATGCCGTCCCTGCGGGACTAAACCCAACGTGACTCTACATTCCATCCACCGCAGCCCCTTTCAGGGGCCTTCCTTGTACCACCGGTTCTACCGGTGGTTACAGATACTCGCCTCACCAACTTGAGTGATCCCACCCTACCCCCCAAACCGCGCCAGCACCGGCACATGGTCGCTCAGCGCAAAAGACGTCGGGTCCTCCGGATTCGTCCTGAAGGCCCCCTCAAACAGCACCCGGCTTTCCCTAATCCGTGAAGCAATGGGGCCGCCCGCCCAGATGTAATCAATACGTTCCTTCGGCTCCGTGCTGGAGAACGTCGGCGTGTCCTTCTTCCCCGTCGCCACCGCCAGAGTATCCACCAGGCCCGCTGCCACCCAACGCTCATACTCCGGCCCGTCTGGCGAATGGTTCAAATCCCCTTGAAAGAGCAGCGACTCCCCGGTGGCCAGGACCCCATCCAGCACTTCAAGAATAGCCGTGATCTCCCGAGCCCGAATGGCCGCATCCTGCGGATGAAGATGGGCGCTGAATACCCGGAGCGGACCCTGCGCCGTCTCCAGCGTCGCACTGCACCAGTGACGCGTAAACAGTTCTTCATCATGGATACCTTTTGCGGCAGGGCGGTTTGCGTTGTCTTTGATCGGAAAGCGACTCATTATCGTCCCCGGAAAGCCCCCAGGCCAGTCCGCGTTCCCCGGCCAGCCCCCGGGAAACCACCCATAGTGAAAGCCCAGTTCCCTCGCCACTTCGGCGACCACCGCTTCCGATGGGGACTCCTGAAAGGTCACCAAATCAGGCTGATAGAGCGCGAGCTCCAGCGCCAGACGCTCAGCCATTCGCTCACCGGCAACCGTCCTTTTGTGTCTGTTTGTGTCCGTATCTGGATGTTCACGGCAGGCCAGGATGTTATACGTAATGCTCGTAATGCCAGTCTCAGGCGTCGTTTTCCCAGGGCTGACGCCCGACAGGGTCAAGGCCGCGCCCAAAACGCCACTGGTCTCTATGAATTCGCGTCGGTCCATCTTTGGTCTCCAATAGGTGCGTCCGATCCCGGCCCATCAAGGGTAACCGGATATTCACGTCCATTCGCGGTTCAAATCGCCTCCCTCTTCCCGTCCAAGTAATCTGCGCGAATGCGCGTAAAGCTGCGGTTCATTTCTCTTGGCCGTGTTCAACGCCTGAATGAAAATCTCCGGCCCGTGAATGCACAAAGGGAACAGGACGCCTGGCTGGATTGTCCTGATCGTCAAGCATGATACCGCAAACAAACGCAGGCAAGTACATAGTCGGCCATACCCATCCAATCCCGGAGCACACTGTGAAGTATATTGTTCCAGCAAAATTCGTCGCATTAATGATTGTCCTCTCCTCCAGCGTCGCCGCGCAAGAGGTCCCCGATGGCCCCGCCCTCTACCAGCAGTTCTGCGCACAGTGCCACGGCGCCGATCTTCAAGGCGGAAACGCCCAGAGTCTCGTGGATGGCGTCTGGAACTTCGGCGCGGGCAAAGGCTATGTCTCCCGCAACATCAAGCACGGCATTACCCACCTCGGCATGCCCGCCTACGAGGAAACCCTGAACGACGATCAACTCAAGGCCCTCGTGGACTACATCCTGGGTGCCGAGAAAACTGCGGGTGTGGAGAAGCCCGCGCCACCAACCGAGATTCAGACCCACGACTACGTTGTCGGTGTGGCCCAGATCGCCACCGGGCTCGAAGTCCCCTGGGGTATCGCCTTCCCCGACGATAAGACCGTGCTGGTCACCGAGCGTCCCGGCCGTCTCCGGTTAATAAACGACGGGGTATTGGCGGAAAAGCCCGTCGCGGGCACGCCGGAAGTCCTCGCCGAAGGCCAGGGTGGCCTCATGGACGTGGCGGTGGACCCGAACTATGCGGAAAATGGCTGGGTCTACCTCGCCTACAGCCACGCGGCGAAGGAAAAGCCCAAGGAAGGGCCCGTACCCGCCATGACCCGCATCGTGCGCGGTAACATCGTCAAAGGCAAATGGAAGCACGAGGAAGTCGTCTTTGAAGCGCCCGCCGAGACCTACCTGCCCACACGGCCCCACTACGGCAGCCGCATTGTCTTCGACCGGGAAGGCCGGCTCTATTTCGGCATAGGCGACCGCGGCATGCAGGACATGGCCCAGGATCCCGCCCGTCCCAACGGGAAAATCCATCGAATCAACACCGACGGTACGATTCCCGCCGATAATCCCTTCTTGAATACACCCGGCACCCTGCCCAGCATCTATGCCCTCGGGAATCGCAATCCCCAGGGCCTCGCCTTCCACCCGGAGGACAACACCCTCTGGGAAAGTGAGCACGGCCCCATGGGGGGCGACGAACTCAACGTGATCCAGCCCGGCAGGAACTATGGCTGGCCCATCGCGACGTACGGTCGCAACTACAACGGCCAACCCGTTTCCGACAGTCCCCACCACGAGGGTGTGGAAGAGCCCACCTGGATTTGGCGCCCCTCCATCGCCGTCTGCGGTATCGATTTCCACACCGGCGTCCAGTTCCCCCTCTGGAAAAACGCCCTTCTCGTTGCCTCCCTGCGCCACGAAGAAGTCAGCGTTGTCCGCGTCACCGAAAATCGCGTGCAGCACATCGAGTCCATCCTGCGCAACGTCGGTCGCGTCCGCGACGTCGCCTGCGCCCCCGACGGCTCGGTCTATGTAGTAACCAACGACCCCGGCGCCGTCCTGAAGCTCACCATGACCCGCGAGCGAAAATACACCGCCGGTGACTGAGGGGACGGACGCGCGCAAGCCCGCCCAGTTGCAGATCCATAACTCGGAATTACTCGTCAACTGAACAAACGACGGGCCCTCCAGGGTGCGTGCCTGTCCCAGTGGGAATAACGTCGTGACGCATGCCGCAGTGGGGTGGGGGTGCTGCTTTCAATGGCCTTCGGTCTGAATAGCCCGGCCCTACCCGACCTCCATAGCCCCATCGCGAAAGATGGCGGCGTCCATGAGCGCCACCTCGGTCGGCACAATCGGGGCGAAGCGCATCCGATCGAGCACATCGCGCTGCAGGTCGATGCCGGGGGCGATTTCCTTCAGCAGCAGGCCCTCGGGCACAAGCTGGAAAACGCAGCGCTCCGTAACAAAGAGCACATCCTTGTGATGCTTTCGGGCGTGGCGACCGCTGAAGGTGATTTGCTCCACGGCCTCGACAAACTTGGCCACCTTGCCTTCCTGCCGAATGACAAGCTGGCCCTGATCCACCACGGCGTCGAAACCCACGGCGGAAAATTCGCCGCAGAACACGCACTTCTTCGCGGACTGGGTGATGTTGATGAAGCCGCCGCAGCCGATGAGGCGCGGACCAAGCTTGCTCACGTTGACGTTGCCTTCACGATCCGTCTGGGCCATGCCCAGGCAGGCCAGATCGAGGCCGCCGCCGTCGTAGAAATCGAACATGGAAGGCTGGGTCAGAAAGGCCATGGGATTCTTCGCCGGGCCAAAATTCTTGCCGCCTTCGGGAAGGCCGCCAATCAGCCCCACCTCGGTGTTCATGGTCACCTGCGCAAGCAGACCCTCTTCAAAAGCGATGCGCGCCACACCCATGGGGATGCCCACCCCGAGGTTGATGTTCATCCCCGCGCGTAGCTCCAGGAAGGCGCGGCGGCAGATAATCTTCTCCGTATTCATGGCCATGGGCGCCACCGCGTTGGATAGATCCGCCCGGGACTGCCCCGAATAGGACGGGTCGTGGTCCACAAACATGGTGTGGGGATGCTTCTCGCGAGAGCCCGCCACCACGATATAGTCCACGAAAATACCGGGAACGTAGACTTCGTGGGGGTGGATGAGATCTTCGGAAAGATACGCCACCTGGGCGATCACAATACCGCCGCTGTTCCGCGCGGCCATGGCGGCCGCAAGGCATTCCATGTCCAGGGCCTCGTCCGCATTGGATATGTTGCCCAGCTCGTCGGCGCACGTGCCGCGAATGATCGCCCCGTGAACCGGAAAGGATTTATACAACAACTTCTCCTGGCCAAGTATTTCGATCACGTCCACCAGGTCTTCGCAGGCCCGGGTGCGCTCGTTCATCTTGCCGCCTTCAAGGCGCGGATCGACAAAGGTTTCGAGGCCGATATCCGTGATGAGGCCCGGCCGTTTCGCGGCGATTTCGCGATAGAGCTGGGACAGGGAACCCTGGGGAAAATTGTAGGCTTCAATTTTGTTGGTCGCCACCAGTTCGCCAATCGCATGGTTGAGCCCGATATGGCCCGCGATCACCCGCTTGACCATGCCCTCCCGCGCAAAGTGATTCATGCCCCGCGCCTCGGCGCTGAACGGTCCAATGCCGGCGGTCCAGACCACCGTAAGATCCCGGGGTGAACCCGTTGCGTCGAAAGACCGGGCGAAAGCGGGGTAGACCTCTTCGCTGGGCATGGGCACGACGGCCAGGGTCGCGCCATCGGGCACAAGGTTGGCGGCTTCATCCGCGGTGATGATTTTGGGCATGGTTAAGAACCTTCGCTTGAGCGTTCCCCGATTATGCCCCCGTCGAGCGGCCCCTCCTGAGCCTGCTCGTGCGCGAATCTCCCCGGCTCGGAAAGCGGGCCACGGCCCGCGCTGAGCCGCAATTCACGCAGCCGAATTATAGGCCCCGCCCGCGCCGCGAGACAAGGTTCCAAGGTGAAATAATTGAGTAAACTCCGGCGCGCGTCTCGGCGTACCCGTTTCGCAAGAAGCAGAGCCCCCGCCCGGTGGTGTGCCGGGCGGGGGAGTTCGTCGTCGGAAATGTGAATCGGGGTGGAGTCTCCGGCCCGAGCTACTCGAAGGGCCGGTTGTGGCTCACCTCTTTCGGCTCCGGTCCCGCGGGCTCCCACTCGAAGAAATTGATCATCATTTCATCGGACGTGGCGTTGCCGTGTCGAACTTCCTTGGTCGGGTCCGGATTGTCCGGGTTCTCGGGCGTGTTGTCGTACGCGTGCTTGATGACGATTCGGCTGCCCTTGGCCACCAGCATGGGTTCATCAAACTCATAGGAGATCTGCCAGTCGAAATCGTACTTGGGAACGTCGACCAAGGTCTCGATACGGCCATCGGCGTGCTGCAGATAGGCCGCCGCCGCCGCGCCCCGGGAATGCATGTGGGGCATGATGCCGATCAGGCGCACATCTTCGGCGAAACGCTTGGAGTAGATGAACTCCGACTTCGAGTTGGGCGGAATCACGAAATCGCCCTTCACCACGCCACCGCTGATGACGGCCTCTTCCGGCGGGCCCGGAAGGAATTTCAGACCAACCACGGTCCGATCTTCCACAGCCGTTCCGTTGGGGTTGTAGTGCATCTGGATCGAAATCTTTCCGCCCTTCGGCAGCAGCTTGCCGCGTCCCTTCGGAAGGATCATGCACTTTCGGCCGGGGAAATAGGACAGCCAATAGCCCTCCGAACCGCCACCCTGGCCTTTTTCGCCGTGGGTCTGGTGGGCGCCCCGGGGATCGTCGTCCGCGTACTGGACAAAAAGCATGGCGTGGTGTACGACTTCAGGTGCGGACGGTCTGATCTCCGCCTCGGATACCCAGAGATCCTCCTTAATCTCATAGTCCACGGGTACGATGCGCCAAGGAATGAAGCCCTCGGCCGGAATCTGCTGGGGGACCATCGGGAGCTCCACGTCCGGCGTGCCGATAGTCCAGCCCGTGGGCCAGCGCAACGGCGTGGGCTCGTCGATGGGATCGCCCTTCGGGCAACCCGCCTTGATCCAGGCCGTAAACATCAGTCGGTCCGGCTCGGACACCAGGCGCGCGTTGCGCCAGTGCCCATAGGCCGCATCGGCAAACCACGGAGGCATGGTCTTGTCTTCAAGCACCGTCTCGATCATCGCCTTGCGCGCGAGCACCTGCTCGTAGGTCTCCAGGGCAAAGGGCGCCGCCTCGCCGGGGCGGTGACACTCCAGGCAATTCGCCTGGACGAAGCGAGCGATCTGATTGTGCCACGTGATCTCGGGGGCGGTCTGCGCGGGGGCGTCCGTGGTCAGCGTGCAGCCCGGTGCCGGTGTCACCTGGGGGAAATGCTTCCGCTGCTCGACCACCGCCGCGATCGCGTCGCCCAGGAAATCGTGGTATTCCGCGGACTGCTTCACCGACCCCACGTCAAAGCGATCGTCCAGCGCCCCGCGATAGCGCAGCGTCTGTGACGCGTCGATCACAAAGGTCTCCGTGGTCGTTCTGGCCGAAAGCGCGCTCGTAAGCTTGCCCTCGGGATCGGATACATAACGCCAGCCGGGAAACTGCCCGGCATGCTGTTGCAGTTCTTCCGCCTTGACCCCCGGATCGGGATTGACCATCAACAGTTGAACCCCGTCGCTCTTCTTCTCTGTCCCCATTCGCGCCAGGGCCGGCATCGCCTTCTTGGAGACCGGGCACCCGATGGAGGTCATCGAAACGACCACGATCTGTCCGCGATATTCCCGAAGGGAACCCGCTTTGCCCTGAACGTCGGTGAAGGGCGCATCCGGCAGGAGACGATTGACCGTCCCGAGAATCGGGCTGAGGCTACCCGTCTCCGAAGTCGGGTCCGGCGGAGGCATCGCGGTTGCCGCCGCGACAATCTGCTTCGCCTTGTAATCGCCCACCAGCCGAATGCGGATACGGTTCAATTTACCGTAGGCATAGGGCCCCCCGGCGATCAGGGTTGCGATGACGAGCAATATGACGCCGCGCCTGATCCATACAAATGTCTTTCGCGATTGTTCCCCCGAAGTCCCCGGGGTTTCTCTTCCAAGCATACTGCGCAATTCCTCAACGACGATCCTGCCAAAAATGGTAAACGAAAACCAGCGGGCCGTGCCCGAAGGTTCCGTGGGGAAGCCGGGCGCGCTCGCGGCGGAGCCAGGTGGATACAACAGGGGGCTAAGGTTCGCCACCCACGCCCTTGGGGGAGACGGCGCTTCGCTTCCGCCCACATAATCCACTATTCCAGTAGTTACAGGATAACATGGAATCGGGCGGTCGTCCAATCGGGGCCCAAAAGACCTGTGTAGAGCGCGAATACTGCGCTTTTCGCACGATCAATTTGGGCGGGGACGCCGGACTTGAGACCGGTTCCCCGCCACGCGCGTCAATTGCCCACAGCCGCGTCCAGGGCGTCCGAATCCCAGCCCAGTTCCTCGAACCAACGCCCGCCGATGTCGCGGTTGATCGGGAAGGCCTGGTTCATGACGCCGCCAAAGAGCACTTCGTGGTTGCGCTCAAGAATGGCGGGTCCCAGGTTCCGCAGCTCCCGCGCGCGGGTCTCCTTGTCCTGAATGCAATCCACCTCGTGGACCTTGCGGATCATGTCTACCGCGTCGTCGATCTTGGCCACATAATCGCGGACGATGGCATGGGGGAGATGACCATGGGCCGCCTTCGCCAGCATCAGGCGGCGCACCGCTTCAAAGCCCACATAGACCAGGTCTTCACGGCTCAGCCATTTGGTCTCGTAGTTGATGCGGTTGATGATGGAGGCGTTCTCCATCCCGGCGCGGTGTTCTTCCACCGTGCGGAAGAAGGTCTTGTAGCCGTTCTCCGTGGGGTATTCGAAGAACGTGGACGCCGGGTCCAGGAAGGGAATCATGGGGCAGAGCATGGGGTTCACGTTCTTTCCCTTGAATTTCTTCAGCAGGTGTTCGCAGTATTCCACGTTCTTCATCACACACGCCTCGTCCTGCTCGGGCATGCCGATGAAGTACCAGATATCGATGTGGTAGATGCCCATGCCCAGCGCCTTCTCGATCCAGTCCTCCATCTCCTCATTCGTGTACACGCCGCGCCCCGCCAGCGTGGCCACTTTGATGTCGGAGCTTTCCGGAGAAAGGGTAATGATCGTGCGCTTATTCGACTCCGCCATGCGCTTCAGAATGTCGTCGGGCGTCAGATGATACTGTTCGTAGCTGATGGAGCGCAGCGGCGTGTCTTCCACAAAATCGAGGAAGCGGTGCATCCCGGAGGAGGGCTCGTTATAGGAGCCGACCGAATAAAAGTGATACGCGTCCTTCTCCGTGAAAGGCTTGAGCGTGTTCATCTCAAAGGCGATCTCGGCCGGGTCCTTCCGCGCCATCGCCCGCTTGCGCTTGTTGATCCGGCGGAAGGCATCCCGCGAACCGCCACACCATCCGCAGTTATACGCGCAACCCGCGTTCTGCGTGGAAAGCACCTCTCGAATGGGCAGACTGCTCGATTTCGGCGCTTCCGGTTGCTGGGACCAGTCGATACCGCAGGAGAACGTGTCGGGCAGATGCTGGAAGTCGTTGTCCTGTATCTCGCCCTGCTCGTTCTTCCACAGCAGGTTGGCCACATGCTCCGGCTGCTTTCCATCGCGGAAAGCAGTGAGCAGGGCATCCATCGGCACGTGGGTGTCATAACCCCGCATCACCATATCCACAAAAGGATACTGTATAAGCTGATCCGCGAAATACGTCGAAGAAATGCCGCCAAATATCGTCTTGATGTCCGGTCGAACTTCCTTGATCCGCTTGGCGACCCCCAGGCTGCCCTGGCAGTGGACCATCCAGTGAAGGTCAATCCCGATAATCTTCGCGTCGATGCTTCGCAGGAGCATGTTTACGTCGATTTTGGGATAGCGCAGCAACACGGTGGAGAGGTTCAGTAGTTTGACCGTGTGCCCGCAACCCTGGAGATGGCGCTGGAGGGTCTTGAATCCCACCGGGAAATACTCGTAGAGCGGCGTGATGGGAACATCCCCCGAAGTCCCCAGAAACGGGAAGTAGATGTCTTCCCGATTACGGAAATCGAAGTGCGCGGGCGCATGCATGAGCAGAAGATCCGCCTTCAGTACAGGAAGGGCCTTGCTCTCCGCGGCTGTTTCAGTGAGTTCCATTATTCCTGTCGACATACTGCTGCCCTCATTCGTAGGTAAAATCCGCTGCCCCAGCCTTCGCCAGAAATGGCTGGTCCCATCGCTATTATGCTACATAATGGACAGAATGTCCACAGAAAATGGAAAAATAATCAAACTAAGAACTGTGGCAAATCGGCCAGAGGTCCCACGAGATACTAGTCCGTGAAAAGGCCCCTTACGGCGTGGCGGGCTCCGCAACCGCGAATAAGTTGCTCAGCGAATTCACGTAAAGCACCCCATTCGCCGCCACGGGCGTGGCCCCCATCGGTGCCCCGAGTTTGATCGTCGCGAGCAATTCCTTTTCGCGTCCCGCCTTCAGGATACAGAAATCGCCCCCCAGCGACCCCACATAAACCTTGCCGTCCGCCACCAGCGCGGATCCCCAGATCTCTTTCCGCAGTTCATGCGTCCACACGCCCTGCCCCGTGGCCAGATCCACGCAGTGGAGCAGACCCGCGCAGTCGGTGATGTACACCAGGCCATCCGCGATCGCCGGGCTGGAGCAACTGTGGTGATTCATGGGATAAGCCCAGATCAGGCCCGTCCCCGTGATATCGCCGGTGCCCGTGGCGTCGATGCACTTCAACCAGGACTTTTCCTTGCCCCACCAGATGTCGCCGCCCACGGTGAAGTAGACCCGATTCTCGTGAAAGACCGGCATGCCCTTGATGTTGCTCGGACTCACCTCCCGGTTGTTGAGATAGTCGTGGACCTTTTCCTTCGGGCCTTCCGGATCCCCATCGAAACGCCATACGCACGTGAATGTGGATTCCGGATCGGCCGGGGCCAGCGCCTCAAAGGCATAGCAGATCCCGTTGCCACCGCCAAAGAAGAGTCGCCGCGCTCCGTTGACCTCGCCCAGCGAGGGAGAAGACCAGGTCCCGTGGATCGTGTTTGGCCCCATCTTTTCACCATCCTTCGCGACGAGGCGGCCGGTGTGCTTGTCGAAGGCGATCAGGCTCGGTGCGTCGGGCTTGCGAATGACCGCGTGGGTATTATCCACGCCGTTCCCCGAGTTTACGTAGAGAAGGTCCCCGTCCAGCAGGATAGAGCCATAGGCGGAGTCATGAGGATACATGCCAATGGCGGGATCCATCTGCATATCCACCATCCACAGGATGTCGGCGTCCAGGGGGGTGACTTCCAAGGGCGCCTCGCCCTCGGCCACCATGTGACGGCCTTCGTCCTGATAGGGGCCGTCGTTGCCGTCCGCCTGCCCCTTCAGGTCAAGACAGACCACCTCAAAGCGATTGGTGATGGTGTAGACACGATCCCCCTCGATGGTCGGCGGCGAAGACATCCCAATCATCGGCCAGTCCTTGTACTGGTCATCCGACAGGCGCGGCACGACCAGTTGCCAGAGCAGCGCGCCATCCGCTTCATTGAGGCACAGCAGAACGCCCCGATCATCCGTCTGGCGCGGATCCCGCGCGGCGGCGTTGTTGGTCCCAATCAGTACCCGGCCGTTCCCAATCGTCGGCGGGCCATACGCATTGCCGAGGGCCACCGACCACTTGATGTTTTTGCCCGTTTCGGGGTCAAAAGTCGTCGGCATACCAGTTTCCGCCGAGACCATGTTGCGCGAATGGCGCTCGCCCCACTGGGGCTGGTCCGCCGCGAAGGAGCATAAGGGAATTGCGAGTAGAAGTGCCGGAGCAAGAACTCGACCGAAAAACGTGAAAGCGTTCATGGGTACATCCGTTCATACCGCACCGTGGCGGAAAATCGATACTAAAGCGCCATCGCCCTTCCCAGGCTCCTCGCCTCGCCCGATATGGATCGGCGTGTCCTCCCGGAAGTTCCCCCGATGCGCTCAACCGCGATTGTATTCCTCTGTCAATTTGCGATCAAGACGGCCATGCGAGTTCTATCAGATCCCTGTAGCGCGGGCTTTCCAGCCCCCGACCGGTGCAACTGCCTGGCACGGCGAAAGCCAACCCCAATCGGTATATTCTCGCCGAGCAACACCGAGGCAAAAGTATCGGTAAACAGGATGTATAGGACCGGTATTTCCCACAGTTCTCACTGGAGCAGCCGTTGGCCGGAACCAGGAATTCCCCCACAGATTCACACAGATCTGCACAGATAATACAAGCTCAATCCCTAAGCTTTATATCCGAACTCCCCGTTCTGGCCTTTCTTCCTCTTAACTGTGCGGATCTGTGTGAATCTGTGGGAAGATCTTCCCCCATCGGCAATGTGCGCCAATTGGGTCTTCTGCCGCGCATGGATCCTGATTCCTTTCTTTAAATTCATTGGTGATACCTGGGGTTGCGGCCAACGGCTGTTCCATCTTCTATCGTGGCCCGGATAGACACGGCGTCGGGGAAATTTCATCAGTCACCGAATTGGCTGAGAAAGCCCTATACTATCGGCAACGCAACCCGGAAGAGCGAAGCGAACATGGAAACAACCGACTCAAAAGCAACTGATCTCACCAGCGTGGTAGTCCGTCCCCTCCTCCCGGGAGACGAGGCCACGTTAAAGGAATTCAATGCCGCCCTCTCAGAAGAGTCCCGGGGACGTTTCCTGCCCCATGCCTATGACGACGCAACATTGACCCGAATGATCGCCCGGGCGACGCAGGGTATCGATCGGGCCTTTCTGGCGATGGCGGGTGACTGCCCCGTCGGCTACTGCTTCCTGTGGGATATCGCGGATTCCGTACCCGTTCTGGGCATTGGACTGACCGATGCCTGGCAGGGGCGGGGGCTCGGCAGGCGTCTCATGGCGCACCTGATCGATGAAGCCAGGGCGGCGGGTTGCGCGGGTATCGAACTGACGACCGTCCCCCAAAACGAACGGGCCTTCGCGCTCTACCGGAAAGTTGGCTTCTTGTACGTCGGCGACACCGACAACATTGCGGGCGATGGCCGCGTGGTCCGGGAGCGGGTGATGTTTCTTTCCCTTGAACCCGGCGCACAACCCCCACAACGGAGTTTCGGGCCCCCTGGCTGAAGTCCCTACGCGATAATGTCATGCACCACGTTGCCGTGAACATCGGTGAGCCGGAAATCCCGGCCCGCATAGCGATAAGTCAGGGCTTCATGGTCAAAGCCCATCAGGTGCAACAGCGTGGCGTGCAGGTCATGGACGTGCACAGGCTTCTCCACGGCCTTGAAGCCGAATTCGTCCGTAGCCCCGTGGATATAGCCACCCTTTACACCGCCGCCCGCCATCCACGCGGTGAAACCATAGTGGTTGTGATCCCGGCCCTTGGGTTTGCCAACGTTGATGCCTTCCTGCTGCACTTCCACCGTGGGCGTGCGACCGAATTCACCCACGCAAAGCACCAGCGTGTCTTCGAGCATGCCCCGCTGCTTCAAGTCCATCAGAAAGGCAGCCATGCCCTGATCGCACTGGCCCGCCAGGCGCTTGTGGGCCACCACGATGTCGTCGTGGCTGTCCCAGGGCTGACCGGGGCCGTGAAAAAGCTGCACGAAGCGGACGCCCCGTTCAAGCAGGCGCCGCGTAATGAGTAACTGGCGGGACTGTTCCGTGTTTCCATACAGCGTGCGGAGGTACTCCGGCTCCTGGCTCAAGTCAAAGGCGTCCGTCGCGTCGATCTGCATGCGATAGGCCAGTTCGAAAGACTGGATGCGCGCTTCGATGGCGGCGTCCTGCGCCCGCGTGCCGCGGTGCATTTCGTTCAGTTCGCTCAGCAGATCGAGCTGCCGCCGTTGCCCGCGCGAGGTGGCGAAGTGGTTCTTGATGTTCTCGACAAGCTTCTCAACATCGGTGTGTTTGGAGTCGATGTAGTTGCCCTGAAAATTGCCGGGTAAAAAGCCGGATTGCCAGTTCTGGGCCTCGGCCGTGGGGTAGCCCCCGGGGCACATGGAAATGAAACCCGGCAGGTTCTCGTTTTCCGTGCCCAGACCATAGGTCACCCAAGAGCCCACACTGGGGCGGGGGAGACGCCCATCACCACAGTTCATCATCAGGAGCGAAGGCCCGTGGACGGGATTGTCCGTGTGCATGGACCGTATGACGCACAGGTCGTCCACACACTTCGCCAGATTCGGAAAAAGATTGCTCACCGGGATCCCGCTCTGGCCATATTGCTGGAAGGTGAACTCCGAAGCGTACGCGCCGCCCGTGGGGCGCTCCGTCATGATATCTTCCATCGGCAACTTCGTGCCGTCGTACTTCGCCAGCAGGGGTTTCGGGTCGAAGGTGTCCACGTGGGACATGCCGCCGTTCAGGAAGATATGAACAACCCGCTTGGCCCTTGGCGCGAAGTGCGGCCTCGGCGTAGAGGCGCCCGCCGCCGCAGGCGTCGCGCCCGGCCCCGCCAGCGTGGCCAGACCCAGCGCGCCAAAGCCCATGCCGGTCCGCCGCAGGAAATCCCGGCGGCTCAGTATGAAGTCGTTCACGGTTCGTTCCGGATGCATCGCAGACTCCTATTACCCATCAATCAACAAAAATAAACTCATTGCTCATCAGGAGCACCTGTGCGTACTGCTCCCAGGGTTGCAGCGGTATCGGCGGCGCGGGTGGTGGCCCCTCGAAATCAAATCGCGAGATCCAGTCCTGCCGCGCGAACTGGCTCGCATTGTCCCCGGTCAGGTAGATCCGCGGATGCCAACGGAACAGGTCCTCCTGTTCGTTTTTCTTGCACTCGACAACGAGGTCAATCGTGTCGCCCGCGCGGATCTCGCTCTCGTCGGCCACCGTGGGCAGCATTCCATCCTGCACCTCGCCCTGCCACAATACTCCGCTCCTGCTGGAGACGATATAGCCCTTCACGCCATCCCCCGCGGAGGAGTAGTGATAAAGTTCGCCCACCACCGCCACCTTGGAAACTACCGGCGAAATCCATCGGCGGATCACCGCGTGCTGCGGGTCGCCCGGTCGGCCGCCGAGCCGGTTCAGCATGGCCCAGCCCAGTGTCGCACCGGGGAGCTTCGCATCGCCCTGAAACGCCTCCCCCGTCCAGTGGGGCAGCTCCGTAAACGCGGCCACACGGCTCCGGGTCTCGTCCAGCCTTCCATAGCCATAGAGCCACCGGGGGGCCTCGCGTTCCGGCACATGCGTTTCCGCCACGTCCTGCCCCGCCACAAACTGTACGCCAAGCTCGACCTCACGGGCGAGGGCTTCTCGATTCAACAGCGCGCGGTAGAGCGCACGCACCCGCTCCGGGGGCGAAGTCTCCTTTAGCACTTCGGGGCGAGCCGCCGCATGTCGCGCCTGCTCCGCTACAAAGGGATTATTCATCAGATACAGGGCCTGCTGGGGTACCGTGGTCTCGAAGCGCGCCGGGGTGTGGGTCGTGGGCGTGGCGAAATCGAAGATCCGGAACATCGCCGGGAGCGCTTCGCGATCAACCTCCGCGTAGATCGTGCGCCGGTTGCTGTACGGGGGTAGCGTGATATTCGTCGCGATGCCCCCCATGCGCAAGTCAAGATTTCCCGAAGCCGCCAGCAGGTGATCTCGCATCGCTTCGAAGCCAAGACGACGCCGGTTCTGTCGCCACAGAAGCTTGTTTTCGGGATCCAGAGCCAGCCCGCCTTTGTTCACGTCGCTGGACTGCCGATACGTGCTGGAAAGCATGATGGAGCGAATCAGGTGCTTCACGGACCAGCCATGCTCCATGAAACTCCACGCGAGATGGTCCAGCAACTCCGGGTGGGTCGGCGCTTCGCCCTGAAGGCCGAAATCACTCGGCGTGCCCGCCAGCGGCTTATCGAAAAGGTGCATCCAAACCCGGTTCGCAAAGACCCGTGCGGTCAACGGATTCTCCCGGCTCGCAATCGCCCGGGCCAGGTCCAGGCGGCCGCTGTCAGCCGTATACGCGCTGCGTTCACCACGCTCCAGCACCGCCGGAAAGCGCCGGGGAACCGCGTCGCCGGGGCGATTGGGATCGCCCCGCAGAAAGATCGCGGGGTCAAACAACGCCGGCGCGTCTTCCAGGGCCATGGCCCGATCCGGACGGCCCGGGTGGGTGTTCTTGAACTTTTCAACCGCCGCGCGGCGTTGCCCTAGTTTGCCCTGCAATGCCGGATTATTGACCGCGGCCGCTTCATCCCGCGCCAGCGCCGTCTCAAGCTCGGCGAGTCCCTGAAGGTACTCCTTATAGGAGGGCGACTCCATGTCCGGTTCACCGATCAGTGGCAGTTCCGCAGGCTCTCGTGAACTGCGGAAGATGCCATAGAGCGAGTAGTAGTCCGCCGTGGGGATGGGATCGAACTTATGATCGTGGCAGCGCGCGCAACTTACCGTGAGCGCCAGCAGCCCCCGCGTCACCACATCGATCCGGTCGTCCATTCGGTCGTGTATCTGGCCGCCAAAGGTCCGCCCCAGCGTCAGGAAGCCAAGCGCGGCCAGCGCGCGCTTGTCGTCCCCAAGGGGTAACTTGTCGGCGGCCAGTTGCTCGACAATAAACCGGTCGTAGGGCAGATCCTCGTTGAAGGCCCGGATCACGTAGTCCCGATAGGTGTGCGCGAAGGGAAAGAGCCGCTCTTCGGCAAAGGCCGACCCTTTGGTGTCGCTGTAGCGCGCCACATCGAGCCAGTGACGCCCCCAGCGTTCGCCAAATCGCGGTGACGCGAGCAGCCGATCAATCAAATCCGCGTAGGCCGTTGGGGAGGGGTCGCTCTCGAAGGCGACAATTTCCGCCTGTGTCGGGGGCAGTCCAAGAAGATCGTGGTAGGCCCTCCGGATTAACGCGGCGCGGGAAGCTTCCGCCGAGGGCGCGAGGCCGACCTTTTCGAGGGATGCGAGAATGAAGGTGTCCACGGGAGACTGGACCCAGGCGCCGTTCCCCACGGCGGGCGGCGCGGCATTTTGCACCGGTCGAAACGCCCAGTGATTTTCCCGGGTCACCGCGACGAGCTCATCCATGGAGAGACGTTGATAACTGCGCTTGGCTGGCGCCGGTCGAGGCGCGCCCCGACTCGTCCACTCCAGCAGCAATTCCAGCTCCGCCGTCGGAAGCGACGTCGGGGGATGGGCGGCATTCGCACCTGGTTGGAGCATCGCCCGCATCGATTCAGCGGACGGACCGGGCGATTCGTCGAGGCGGATTCCACCGAGAGCCTGGGCGGGGCCATGGCAGGCATAGCACCGCTCAGACAGCACCGGACGAATCTCCGTCTCGAAGAACCGTTCGCTCTCCGCCGACGCGGCCTGCTCCGCAATCGGCGCCGCATGGGGGACCACGCCCCAGGGGGCCAGGCACATCGCGCCCGCCAACAGCGCCGTCCGAAACGTACCACAGGCCAACGCAAGGCTGCGGGGGGTATCGTGGTATTGCTCTCTCACTACCATCGTTAGAGCATACCGCAGCGTGGGCGTCAGTTCAATCCAAAATCAGTCTTGTGCAATTGAGCCCGATGTGTTAGGGTTAACAAGCTGTGAACGATTCCGTGTGTATTCCTGGGCAAACGGGAGGGTAGTGTGTGAGAGCGTATCTATCCGAAGCGCTGGGCACTTTCGTGCTGGTTTTTGTCGGCACGGGTGCCGTGATTGCCAATGGCTACAGTGACGGCGCGGTGACCCTCCTCGGTATATCCGTCGCCTTCGGCCTCGTGGTCCTCGCCATGGTCTATGCCCTTGGCGATATCTCCGGAGCCCACATCAATCCGGCCGTCACCCTCGGCCTATGGCTCGCCGGACGGGTTTCGCCCGCCATTGTCCTGCCCTACATCGTCAGCCAGTGCCTGGGCGCCATAGCGGCCAGCCTCCTCCTGCGCATCATATTCGGCATGGACTACGGACTCGGCGCAACCGCGCCGTCCCAGTCCGCCTTCCAGGCCTTCGCCATGGAGGGCGTGACCACCTTCATCCTCATGCTCGTGATCCTCTGCGTCACGGTTGGCGCGAAGGAAAAAGGCATCACGGCGGGCCTCGTCATCGGGGCGGTCGTCACCTTCGATATCATCATCGCCGGACCCATTTCCGGCGCTTCCATGAATCCCGCCCGATCCCTGGGACCCGCCCTCGCGGCCTTCAATCTGGGCAGCTTGTGGCTCTATATCCTTGCGCCGTGCCTGGGGGCCTCTGCCGCAGCGCTGGTGGGTCGAGCGCTGCATCCTGCGGCGGAAGACGCGGCTGAGGAAGGGGCGGAGGAAGAGTACGCGTGACAGGTCTACGTTGACGCGGAAGTTTGTACGGGCAGTAAACGCGATAAGACCGTTTCGAGTGTCGGTCTTGACCGGGGGTATGAGTATACCCGGTATCGCGCTGGTAGTTGGGCGTCCCAGCCTTGGGCTGTGGACGCCTGTGAGATGAGCAGGATATTGGCAAACATCGCAGACGGAGAGAAAATATGGCAAGCAACAGAGGCGTGGCCTACATTAAGCCAGGGGTCGTGGAAGTCCAGAGCATCGACTTTCCCACACTGGCCATTGGCACTAGAAAATGCAATCACGGCGTTATTCTCAAGATAGTGTCGACCAACATTTGCGGCAGCGACCAGCACATGGTCCGCGGACGCACGACCGCGCCGGAGGGCCTCGTGCTTGGTCACGAGATCACCGGCGAGGTGATCGAATGCGGTGGTGATGTGGAATTTATCAAGAAAGGCGATATCGTCTCCGTGCCCTTCAACATCGCATGCGGGCGCTGTCGCAACTGCAAGGAAGGCAAGACCGGCATCTGCCTTAACGTTAACCCTGCGCGCCCCGGCGCGGCTTACGGATATGTGGACATGGGCGGATGGGTGGGAGGCCAGGCGGAATACGTCATGGTGCCCTATGCCGACTTCAACCTCTTGAAATTCCCCGACCGCGACCAGGCCATGGCGAAGATCAGAGATTTGACGCTCCTGTCGGATATCTTCCCAACCGGCTACCACGGCGCCGTTACCGCCGGTGTGGGACCAGGCACCATCGTGTATGTCGCCGGTGCGGGGCCCGTGGGTCTCGCCTGCGCCGCCTCCTGTCATCTTCTCGGTGCGGCGGTGGTTATCGTTGGCGACATGATTGATGAACGCCTCGCCCAGGCCCGCAGCTTCGGATGCGAAACGATCGATCTGAAGAAGAGCGCCAGCCTCGCGGAGCAAATCGAGCAGATCGTCGGTGTGCCCGAAGTGGACGCCGCTGTGGATTGCGTGGGCTTCGAAGCGCGCGGCCACGGCTCCGGCCACGTAAAAGAGCAACCCGCCACCGTCTTGAACGCCGTGATGGAAGTGACCCGCGCCGGCGGCGCCATCGGCGTCCCCGGCCTCTATGTCACCGGCGATCCCGGCGGCATCGACGACAACGCCAAGGTGGGTAACCTCAGCATTCGCATCGGTCTCGGCTGGGCCAAATCCCACTGCTTCTGCACGGGCCAGTGCCCCGTCATGAAATACCACCGTCAGCTCATGCAGTGCATCCTGTACGACAAGATTCAGATCGCCAAAGCCGTCAATGTACAAACCATTTCCCTGGATGAGGCCCCCAAAGGCTACCAGGACTTCGACAAGGGCGCGGCCACGAAATTCGTGATCGATCCCCACAAAATGATCGCATAACTTCTATACCCCGTTTGAGCAGGCCGCCGGGATGGTTGACGCGTGTCCCGGCGGCCAATTTTTTCCTCGTGGGGGGCGACGGCAGCCGATAAGCACTAACGTTAGCGAGGCAGTTTGCACTCAAACCAAGCGCATGTCGGGTGCTATCCTCGGGCAGCGTAGTGCAGCGGGGGAAGTAGCTAAGAAAGCACGGGACTTCAACTGGTCAAAGGCCCACCCCGATTACCTTCAGACCCCACGGGTGCCACCCACACACGGAGGAGCTTGCGACGGAGTTTGTGGGTGTTTGGACTTCAACAGGTCAAAGGCCCACCGGGCCAACCTCAGGCCCCACGGGTGCCACCCACACACGGAGGAGCTTGCGACGGAGTTTGTGGGTGTTTGGACTGCAACCGATCAAAGCCCCACCCCGGCCAACCTCGGGCCCCACGGGTGCCACCTTCAAACGGAGGAGCGCAGCGGGGGAAAATTGTGGGTGCAGGGACTGCAGCCGACCAAAAGCCTACCCCGGTCAACCCCGAGTCTCCCTTTTGGGGCCGGCAGACCCTAAGTTAGTGCCACTCGGGATTGTCCCCATCGCGGTGAACAAACAATTGCCCATCCTCCCAAAGTCTGTTGTAGTATAATCAGCTTACAATGCTACAGGCACGAGGTCGAGGAACCCATGTTTTGAAAGCTGTACGATCCAACATTCTCATTGCCGCGCTGCTTGCGCTCTCGGCACTCGCGCACGCGGAAGATCCCCTGCCCGAACGCGTGGAATTCAACCGCCATATTCGCCCCATCCTCTCCGATAAATGCTTCCAATGCCACGGCCCGGATAGGAACATGCGCAAGGCCGGGCTTCGACTGGACCTGCGCGCAGAAGCGACCGTGGATCGAGAGGGACTCCGTGCCATTGCGCCGGGCGACACAGGGGCCAGCGAGGTCATTGCGCGTATCATAACCGACGATCCCGACGACAAGATGCCGCCCGCAGATTCCAACCGCCACGTTTCACCCCGCGAACTGGAACTGCTCAAACGCTGGATCGCCCAGGGTGCGGAATACGAGCCCCACTGGTCCTATATCAAGCCGAAAGCCGCTTCGACCCCGACCGTCAAGGCCGCCGCATGGTCGCGCAACCCAATCGACACGTTTATCCTCGCAAACCTGGAAAAGGAAGGCCTCAAGCCCGCGCCTGAAGCCACCCGCGAAACCCTGATCCGCCGCCTCTATTTCGACCTCCTCGGTATACCGCCCACACCTTCCGAGGTCCAGTCCTTTCTCCTCGACAACTCGCCCCAGGCCTATGAGTCCCTGGTGGACCGGCTCCTCGCCTCGCCCCACTTCGGAGAGCGCCTCGCCGTCTACTGGCTGGATCTCGTGCGCTACGCCGACACCGTCGGCTATCACGGCGACCAGGTGCGCGGCGTTGCGCCCTACCGCGATTATGTGATTAAAGCCTTCAACGACAACATGCCCTTCGATCAGTTCACCCGCGAGCAACTCGCCGGCGATCTGCTGCCGGAGCCCACGGAAGCCCAGCGTATCGCCACGGGTTACAACCGCCTCAATATGGTGACCCGCGAGGGCGGCGCGCAGGAGCAGGACTACGTCGTGCGCTATGCGGCGGATCGTACGCGCACCACCGCCTCCGTCTGGCTCGGTTCCTCTCTCGGCTGCGCCCAGTGCCACGACCACAAGTTCGACCCCTTCACCATTCGGGATTTCTATCGCTTCGGCGCCTTTTTTTCCGATATCAAGGAGATGGGTGTCCAGAATGAAGGCGGAAACGAGGGTCCCTTCCCGCCCTACCTCGTGTTTCCCAATGCCCAGGAAAAACCCGAGCACGACGCCATCCTGCAGCGCATCGCCGATCTGAAGACCGCCCTTGCCACGGCGCCTCCCGCCGTGGCTCCTCCGGTCTCCACCGAAGGCGCACCCCCGACTCCAGGCCGCGAAGATCTGGAAAAGCAACTCAAGGAAGCGGAAAAGAAGAAATTCAGCTTCGAGCAGAACATCTACACTTCAGTGATTACCGAGACCATGGAGCCGCGCACCGTCCGCGTGTTGCCTCGCGGCAACTGGATGGATGAGTCCGGCGAAGTGGTGGAGCCGGGTGTGCCCGAATTTCTCGGCGGACTCTGGCTCAATGGCGCGCGACCCACGCGCCTCGATCTGGCCAACTGGCTCACCGATCGCGAGAACCCCCTGACGGCCCGAGTCTTTGCGAATCGACTGTGGAAGCTCTACTTCGGCACCGGCATCTCCCGCGTGCTGGACGATCTGGGCTCGCAAGGCGAGTGGCCGAAGCATCCGGAGTTGCTGGACTATCTCGCCATCGAGTTCATGGACAGCGGCTGGGATATCAAGCACCTTGCACGACTGATGGTGACCAGCAGCGCCTACCGACAGTCCTCCATGGCCGACGCAGTCCTCAAAGAGCGCGACCCCGCCAATCGTCTCCTCGCGCGACAGTCCCGCTTCCGGATTGAGGCCGAGTTCGTGCGCGACAACGCCCTCAAGGTCAGCGGACTGCTCTCGCCCGCCATGGGCGGTCCGGCGGCGAAGCCCTACCAGCCGGCAGGTTACTACAAAGAACTGAATTTCCCCACGCGGGAATACGAGCCCAGCACGGGGCAGGACTTGTACCGCCGCGGCGTCTACACCCACTGGCAACGGACCTACCTGCACCCGAGCCTGCTCGCCTTCGACGCGCCGACTCGGGAGGAGTGCACCGCCGAGCGCACCATCTCCAATTCCCCCCAGCAGGCCCTGACCCTCATGAACGATCCCATCTACGTCGAAGCCGCGCGGGTCTTCGCCGAGCGCATCCTGGCGGAGGGCGGCGACACCACCGCTGATCGCGTTCGTTGGGCGTGGAACGAGGCCCTGTCGCGCGCGCCGCGACCGGAGGAGGCGCAGATTCTGGCCGACCTCTATGAGAAGCATCTCGCCCAGTTCGCCAGCGACCCGGCCTCCGCCGCAAGCTTCCTGGAAGTGGGGGAGAAGCCCACCCCGGAAGGCATGGACCCGATACAGCTCGCCGCCTGGAGTTCGGTAAGCCGGACAATACTGAATACCCACGAGATGATTTATCGATATTGAATGTTTCACCCGTTCCACTCGTTCCCAAGCTCCGCTTGGGAATGCGGTCCCCGAAGCTCCGCTTCGCAAACGCTCAAAGGTCCCACAAGACCCATAAGACCCATAAGACCCATACGACCCATACGACCCATAAGACCCATAACCCGTGCCCCCAATAGTCCTCAGCGAGATCCACCATGGACCCTTTACAGACCTACATCCTCCAGCAAACCCGACGCCAGTTCCTCGGCCGCACCGCCAAAGGCATCGGCACCATGGCGTTGGCCTCGCTCCTGGACCCCGGCCTGCTTTCGGCAGGCGCGTCCACACCAGAGCGCTGGACGGGCGTCACCAACCCGACGCACCATCCTGCGAAGGCCAAGCGCATCATCTACCTCTACATGGCCGGTGGACCCTCCCATCTCGAAACCTTCGACTACAAACCCGCGCTCCGGCAGCTCGACGGCCAGCCTATGCCCGAGTCTTTCACCAAAGGTGAGCAACTGGCCCAGTTGCAGGGCGCCGAACTCAAGTGCATGGGCTCCCAGTTCGAGTTCGCACGCTACGGCAAGTCGGGCCAGGAAATCTCTACCCTGCTGCCCAACATCGCCACGCTCGCGGACGACATGTGCATCATCCGCTCCATGAAGACCGATCAGATCAATCACGACCCCGCCCACACCTTCATGAACTCCGGTACCGCCATCTCCGGTCGCCCAAGCATGGGCTCCTGGTTGCTCTATGGCCTCGGCAGCGAATGCGAAAACCTCCCCGGCTTTATCGTGCTGACTTCCCTCGGCAAAGGCCGCAGTCCCCAGCCGCTGTCATCCCGCCAGTGGCATAGCGGCTTCCTGCCCAGCAAATTCCAGGGCGTGAAGTTCCAGTCCACCGGCGACCCCGTTCACTTCGTCAGCAACCCTCCCGGTATCTCCCCCGGCCAACAGCGCGATATCGTCGATTCGGTCAATGCCCTCAACACCATCCACGACGCCCATGTGGACGAGGGAGAGATCGCCACGCGCATCAGCCAGTACGAACTCGCCTTCCGCATGCAGACGAGCGTGCCCGATCTCGTCGATATCTCCGACGAGCCCCAGCACATACTCGACGCCTACGGAACGCAAGGCGCTGACGGCACCTTCGCCTTCAACTGCCTCCTCGCGCGGCGCATGGCCGAGCGGGGCGTGCGCTTCATCCAGCTCTACCACCGCGACTGGGATCACCACAACGACCTGAAGCACTTCATGCAGGGCTGCGCGAATGACGTGGACAAGGCTACCGCCGCCCTCGTCAACGATCTGAAGCAGCGCGGCATGCTCGAAGACACCATCATTGTCTGGGGCGGCGAATTCGGCCGCACGCCCATGGTACAGGGCAACAAAGGTGGACCCGGCCGCGACCACCACATGAACGGCTTCTCCATCTGGATGGCCGGCGGTGGCATCAAAGGCGGCATCACCCACGGCGAGACCGACGAACTGGGCTACAAATCCGTGAAGGACATCGTGACCGTCCACGACTTCCACGCCACCCTGCTCCACCAGATGGGCATCGACCACAAAAGGCTCACTTTCCGATTCCAGGGAAGGGATTTCCGCCTGACCGACGTCTTCGGAAATGTCGTCGAGCCAATTCTGGCGTAGCGCCATCATCCCTTCCGCTTCGCCAGCACCTCCCGGATCGCCGCCGCCAGCTCCGATGTGACCATCGGTTTCATCACAAAGGCGTCAAAAGAATAGTCCGCGCCGGGCCGTTTGTGTTGCGATTCCGCAAAGCCGCTGTAGAGAATGACCGGAATATCGGGGCGAATGGCCCGGAGCTGCGCCAGCATATCCGATCCGCGCATTCCCGGCATCATCTCGTCCGTAATAATCAGGTCAAAAGCTTCGGGGGCCGCGGCAAAAGCCGCCAGCGCCTGCTGCGGATTCGATTGCGTTGTCGCGAGATAACCCAGGCGTCCCAGTGCTTTCTCGGCGAACCGGCAAATGGTGTGCTCGTCGTCAATAAACAAGATGCGCTCGCCACCGCCGATCTCGCGACCGCTCCGGGAATCGTCTCCCTCGCCGTGGGTCGCCTGGGGATTCGCGGGCAGCAACACGGAGAAAGTGGAGCCCATGTTGGGCTCGCTGTAGACATGTATCGCGCCGCTGAGCTCCGCCACAATCCCGTGAACCGTCGCCAGACCAAGACCCGTCCCGTCGCCCCGTTCCTTGGTCGTAAAGTAAGGTTCAAAGATCCGCTGGCGCACCTGCTCGTCCATGCCATGGCCCGTGTCGCTCACATCGATGCGAACATAAAGTCCGGGGTTGAGATCGGGACTACCCAGGATGGCTTCCGCGCCAACGTCCACCTGGGTCACGCGAATCCCCAGTACACCGCCCGATTCCTGCATCGCGTGAAAAGCATTCGTCCCCAGATTCATCATCACCTGGTGGATGGCCGTCGCGTCCGCCAGCACCGGGCTGCAACTGTCGTCCACGTCCGGCTGGATGTCGATGTGCGGCGGAATCGTGCGCCGCAGCAGCCGGAGCACTTCGCGGGCGACATCCTGGATCAGCACGGGCCGGATCGTATACTCCGAATGCCGCCCGAACGCCAGTATCTGCCGCACCAGTTCCGTCGCCCGCCGCGTGGCTCCGGTCACCTCGCGAAGACACACACCCGCCTCGCTCTCGTCCGGAACGTCATCCAGGGCCAACTCCGTGAACCCGCCGATCGCCGCCAGCAGATTGTTGAAGTCGTGGGCGATGCCCGCCGCCAGTGTGCCAATCGCTTCCATCTTCTGCGACTGTCGGAGCTGCTCCTCCAGCCCGACCTGCCGCGTTATATCCCGGAGGATCGCCACATAGTTGATTACCTCGCCCTCGCTCCCCCGAAGCGGCGCCAGGGTCTGCTCTTCGGTGAATCGCTCGCCCGTCCTGCGGACGCCCCGTCCACGTCCCCGCCAGACGCCTCCGGTTCCGACGAGGGCGCGAATTTCATCCGCATGCTCATTGGCCCGCGGGTCCGCAAGGGGTAGCAGGCCGCCAAGTACCTCATCGCGATCGTGACCCGTGACGCCCAGGTAGGCGGCGTTCGCATACACCACTTTCCAGTCCAGATCGACAATAGCAATGGCGTCCGGCGCCTGCTCAAGGGCGGCCGCCAGCCGCCAGCGATCGCCCTCCGCCCGCTTGCGCTCGGAAATATCCTCGAAAAGCGCGGCCACATAGGGGGCCGTACCCGGCGAAATCTGAACCAGAGAAATGGCAATCCTGCACCAGAGCGCTTCGCCCGACTTTCGGCGCGCGCGAACTTCCGCGGCGGTTCGTTCGCAGTCTCCGTTCCGTAGTTCGTTCAGGCAGCCCCGGATATAGTCCGCCGAAGCATCCTCAAACAACTCGCCGACCCCGCGTGCCAGGAGTTCTTCCCGCGTGTAGCCGAGCATTTCACACAGGCGGCGGTTCACCGCGAACAGTTCGCCCTCCACCCGCACATGGGCCATCCCCGCCGCCGACTGCTCGAAGCTCGCCCGGAAGCCCGCCTTGCTCTCCGCCAGCAGCAGACTCGACTGGAGATGGTTCGCCACGCGCACCCGCACCTCTTCGAGCTCAAAGGGCTTGGTCATGTAGTCGGACCCGCCGCACTCAAATGCTTTCACCTTGTTGAAGGTCTCGCCCAGCGCACTCAGGAAGATGACCGGCGTGTCTTCGAACCCTTCAATCGCCTTCATCTGCCTGCACGTCTCGTAGCCGTCGAGCACAGGCATGTGAATG
Organism: Candidatus Hydrogenedentota bacterium; assembly: GCA_016791475.1. NCBI lineage: Bacteria > Pseudomonadati > Candidatus Hydrogenedentota > Candidatus Hydrogenedentota bacterium. The sequence goes on along the minus strand of JAEUWI010000043.1, from coordinate 46,105 downwards.
TCCAGCAGCACCAGCGCCGGCGGCTGGGCGAGCACACTCGCCAGCGCCTGCCGCCCATCGCGCGCCGCGCGCACCTGATAGCCCTGCTCGACAAGGAAATCGCCCAGCACCTTGAGGTTTTCCGGGTTGTCGTCGACAATCAGTATGTCGGTACGGCCCGGACTGAATTCGGCGGGTGACGTCATCATGGGGTTGGATCCTCTTCCCAAAGCGCATGGAGTTCGTCCAGCACATAGCCCTCGGCGCGCTGCCGCACCAGATCGGCCAGGTGGGGGTCATAGGGGTGAATTTCTTCGACGATGGTCCTGGATTCGTTGATTGCGCCGCGCATCACAATCGACCGAAGCCGGGCGATCAGCGCGGGGGGGAGGCCACCCAGCGCCGCGCGCGCCTGGGTGATCGAGAGCTGTTCTCCCTCAATCGGGCTCGGCTCGCTCATCTCGTCGCTGTAGATATAATTGATATGGGCATGAACCCGGATAGCCTCCAGCAGGTCTTCCTCGCGAAAGGGCTTCCGCAGGAACGCATTGGCGCCCAGCGCCAGCACCGTCTGGCGCTCTTCCTGCAGGGTGCTCGCGGTCAGTGCGACAATGGCCACACCGTCCGTGTCCGGCAGGGCCCGCATCCGGCGTATCGCTTCCTTCCCGTCCATGACCGGCATGACGATGTCCACCAGCACCACCTGCGGCCGCCACGACTCGAATACTTCCAATCCCTCAAGCCCGTTGGAAGCTTCCCGTGTTTCAAAGCCAAGGGGCTGGAGCATGCGCACCAGCACGTCGCGATTCGTGTCCCGATCATCCACCACCAGCACCCGCCAGGGCCCCGTTCCGGTTTCGATTCCAAGCACCTGTCGGTACTCCGGCGGCGCGGGCAGGTCGCCCGCCGCGCCCGCCACCGAGCGAAAGGTAAACGTGAAGCAGCTACCCTGCCCGGGTTGCGCGGAAACCACCACATCGCCCCCCATCAGGCGCGCAAAATTGCGGCTGATGGTCAGGCCCAGGCCCGCGCCTTCATTGCGCGCGGGCGACGAATCCACCTGCTCGAAGCTGCCAAATATCGCGTCCAGGTGCATCGTATCCATGCCGTGGCCCGTGTCTTCCACTTCCATGCAGACCAGCAGCGGGGCGTCCAGATCGTCAGGGAATGCCGACTCGCTCCGTACCCGAACCACGATGCCACCCCGCTCGGTAAATTTCACCGCATTGCCGATGAGATTGATCAGCACTTGCTGGACCCGGCCTCGGTCCGCCACCAGATGGGGCGGCACCTCCTCCGCCACGTCAAAGGTGAGCCCCAGCCCCTTGGCGTCCGTACGAACCCGAAACATGAGGTCGAGGTCGCCGAGCAGACCCGCGAGACTGAAGGTCTCGGGGCTGAGCTCCACGTGCCCGGCCTCAATCCGGGAAAGTTCAAGAATGTCGCTGATCAGCGCCAGCAGGTGGTCGCCGCTCCGGCGAATGGCCTTCAAGGCGTGCTCCTGCTCCGGCGAGAGGTTCGGCGATCGTTGGAGCAACTGTGTGTAGCCGAGCACCGCGTTCATGGGCGTGCGGATCTCGTGCGACATGTTCGCCAGGAAAGCGCTCTTGGCCCGGTTACCCGCCTCGGCCGCCCGCTTCGCCTCCTGCAGCGCCAGCTCAACCTGCTTGCGATCCGTAACATCCTGCGCCACGACAATCGCCCGCACCTGATGATCGGTCTCGTCTTTGAAGGGGTACATGGCCACTTCGCAGATGCGCTCCCCCGATGTCGGCAGCGGGATGGTCGCCTCATAGGCCACCAGCTCGCCCTGAAAACAGCGCTCAAGGCGCGGCAGGATGATATTGTGCGCCACCTGCTCCGGCCACACCGAAGCCACCGACTTGCCCAGCGCTTCCTCCCGGGAGCGGCCCGTCGCCGAACACCACGCGTCGTTCACCGCTTCATAGCAGCCCCGCGCGTTGATCACGCTCATCATGTTGCTCACCGTATTCACGATGAACTCGTAGCGCCGCAACATCTCCGCCGCCTGGCGGTGCGCCGTCACGTCATTCCCAACGCAAAGGACCTCGGTCAACTTGCCCCGGCTGTCATGAAAGGGCCGGTTCGTCCACGCCACCCATACCCGCCGCCCGTCCCGCGTCATGTTCTCGTTCTCGTTGACCTCGTAGTACTCCGGATTGTGCCCCAACTCCTCCATAAGCCCGCGGAGATCGCGCCCGCTGGTCTCGGTCTCCGGAACGATCGTGCCGATAATGCTCTTCCCCACAATCTCACTCGACGTATAACCCAGAAAGCGCTCGCCAAAACTGTTCAGGAACAACACCCGCCCGTCCGTGGACATGCGCAGGATTATGCTGTTGGCCCCTTCCACCAGACTCCGGTAATTCTCCTCGCTCTCCCGAAGCGCCGCCTCTGCCATCAGCCGGGAATTGATTTCCCGCCGCAGGCGCCGGTTGTGGACCCCCACAAGCGCCACCAGCGGCAGGATCAGGGCCACCACGGTCGCCGCGATCGCGCCGATCCGCCGCACGTCAAACGAAGGTTGCACGTTCACGTCAACCCACCGGTTCCGGATCGATTGAATATCCGCCTCCGTCAGGCTCGCAATCCCCTTGTTCAGGATCCCCGCCAGCTCCGGCCAGTCCTTCCGAACGCCGAAGCGAAGGGTCTCCGCCGTATCGCCCACAGGTACCGCAAGCTTCAAGCTGGAAAGACTCAACTTCTTGATCCAGTACGATGTGGTCGCGGCATTGCCGACCGCGCAGTCCACTTCCCCCCGGGCCACCGCCGAAAGCGTGTCCACGAAGGTCGGGTACAGCACCGGTTGAAGCGACGTCTCTTCCGTGATGAACGCATGGTGCGACGTGTTCTGTTGAACCGCCACGCGCAGCCCCGCCAGATCGTCCAGCCGGCCGTAGAACGGCGAGTCCAGGCGCGTGACCACAACCCGGTGAAACGTAAGATAGGGCTCCGTGAATGCCAGATAGCTTTGGCGCTCCTCGGACGTGCTCATGCACGGCAGCACATCCAGAGACTTTTCACGCGCCAGTTGAAGCGCATCGCTCCAGGACGTGTTGTGAACCACCCTCATATTGATCCCCAGGCGCTGGTTCAGCAAGGCCACGACATCCGCCGCAATGCCCTGATAGCTGCCGTCCGGGCCCACAATCTCAAAAGGGGCGAACTCAGGATCGATCCCCATCCGGAGCTCCGGATGGGCCGCTATCCACTGCCGCTCCGCAACCGTAAGCGCCACGCTCTCGCCCGCGCTCACGTAGCGATCAATAATCGTCCGCTTCTCCGTCGCGGAGAGGGCGGCGATCCCCTTGTTCAGGATCGACACCAGTATAGGATAGTCCGATCGCACCCCGATGGAAAGCGCGTGATCGCCCAGGTTCACGTAGCCCCCGATCTTCAGATTCGGCAGGACGTTCTTCTCGATTAAATACGAGGTTACCGCAATATTGCCGATATACGCGTCGGCCTCCCCGGACGAAACCTTCAGCAGGGCCTGGAGCGAGTTGTCTACCTGAATCCGCTTCAGGTCGGGAAAATGATCGCGAAGATACTCGTCCTCGTAATAGTCACGCTCCACAACAATCGCGTGCCCCGTGAGCTCCTCCATCGCGTTAAAGGTCGGGCCATCGCTTCGGGAGTAAATGGCCAGAGGAAAATTCACCAGCGGCTCGGTGAAGAGCAGGTGCTCCGCGCGCTCCGGCGAAGCCTGCATGCCGGGGCACAGGTCCAGCTCCTTCTCACGGAGCATGCGGTACAGCTCCGGCCAGCTCCGCGTTACCGGTTCTATCGTGAAGCCCGCCATGCGCGCTATCCGGCGCAACATGTCGGCATTGATGCCCTCGTAGGCGCCCTCCGTCGTGACATAATCGAAGGGCGGCCAATCGGGCACCGCCGCCGTACGAAGGACCGGGTGCGCCGCGACCCAGGCGCGTTCTTCCGCGCTCAAATTCAGGTCCACCGGAGTCTGAATCTGTGCCGCCGCAGGTATCGCCCAAAGGCAAGCGAGCAAGGTGGCAAGGGGCAGCCCGGCGTGCCGCATGGCGCATGATTTCATACGAAGCCAGTTAAGCAATAGAACCGTCCCCTGTAAGAGCCCGCCGCGGCCGTTCTCCTGGATGGAGGAAGGCACGATCAAAGGGTATCCGCCGCAGACTCAATCTTCCTAGGCTATACCACATAGCGCAATATAGTTGCAATGTGAAGGCCTGCGACTGGGGTGAAATTCTATAAAATCAAGCGCGTGATGCGACAAATCCGGGGCGGCGTGGTGCTACGGCTGCTTTCGCGCCGCCGCCTGTTGTTCCTGCCACTGCTGGGTCGTGATCGACGCCCGAAGCATCATCTGGGCGTTCAAAATCGACGTCTGCAGGCGAACTATCTTGTCCTGAGCCTCAAACTGCTCCCCGATGGCGTAGGCCTGCTCCAGCACGGCGGAAAGCGCGTGGTTGTAGGCCATGCGCCCGTCAAAGGTCATGTGGGGCTCGAAAAGATAGTCCGGCGTGCCATAGATACCCGTGATCGGGCGGGAAAGGTGCAGCTCGCCCGGTCCGGGAAACAGCGACAGACCCTTCAGGAACATGTGCTGCTCGTCCCAGTCCATGTTGTTGAAATAGGCGTCTTCCGCCGCCAGCACCAGCGCCACGAGGGCATCAAGCGCCGCCGGGGTCTTCGGCTTGTACAGGACCTCCAGAACAGCACCCAGGTTCTCTTCAATGCTCCGCTCGGGATGTCGCATGCACTCGCCGCCAAAGGCGATGTTGATCTCCACGCCCGGATTGTTGGGCGGGCCCTGGTAATAAAGCATTCCCCGGCCCCCATCGGCATAAAGTTCCTTCATATGGGTGCCCGTCTGACGCGGATAGGGGAGAAACCACTGGAGCCGATCCCAGGTGCACGTGGGATAGACCCAGATGCCGCCCGAAGTGCCGAAACGGCACTTCAGTTCCTCGATAAAAGGCTTTCGCGCCGGGGGGCGAACATAGCAGGCGTGGTGTCCCTGATCGAAGGCGCAATCCACCGTATCGCTGATCGCCGCCAGCGCAGCCCGGTCCTCTTCCAGAAAGCCCACGGTCCAGTCCGCCCAGCTTATCGTGGTCAGCATAATGTAGGCGTCCGGCATCTTCTCGCGGATGTACCGCGCGGTACGCGCCGTGATATCGCAGAAATAGGCCGGGTTTCGCGGCCACTTCGTCATGCACTCCGGGCACGTGCACCGACCCAGATCGGCGGCCTCCAGGTGGAACCCGTCAATCTCCCACGTCATCATGAAGTCCACGATTTTCTTCTGCCACTCCCACGAGGCCTCTTTCGAGGCGCACATGACGTGTTCGTTCGGATACTGCTGGTTGGGCGAGGTGACCTCCGGATGCGCCTTGATGATCTCGTCAAAGCCCCAACTGTAAATGCCCATCCCACAGATAACCTTGATATTCCGGCGGTGGGCCGCCTTCAGCACCTTCCGCACCCGGGCCGTCCGCTCCGGCGTGGCGGCGCTCACAATGTCCACCGGCCAGCCCCACGTCGAGAAAAGCCCGAAGATATCGTAGATGTTGTAGCCGAACTGCTCGTTCAGCTCGAAGGTGTCGATCAGGCTCTGCACCGTCACATCGTCAAAGGCATCCACCGGCCACGACGCGAAGGGCAGGGGAGACGTGCGCGTGTCGTTCATCCAGGGGCCAAAGGCGATCCGATCCACATAGCCGCCCGCGCCCTTCTCCACTCCGCGCGCGACCGGGGCCGCCGTCGCCCCGCCCAGGACCAGATTGGCCCCCAGTGCCCCGGCGGCCGTGGACAAATGCATGAACTCACGACGATTGATCGATTCCATTTCCGGGCTCCTCCTCGCCCGCCCCTGGCGCGGCAGCGCGATGTTTGCGTGGACAACCAGGCCCTGCCCACAGGACCAGCTTCCAGTATGGACTAAAGCGCCGGATCCGACTTGTGGGTTTAACCCCACCCTTTGGATGAATCCGATACGGCGATTTCCAGTTCGAAACGCCGAGTGCCGCCAAGATTGCGTTCCGCCCGTCCGCTCGTTACACTACACGCCGACATTCCTGCGGGCCGCTGGCAATCGGTGATTCCCATACCGGTGCGGCCCGGACACTACAGCGTCAAGACGCGGAGCAACGCCCATGAAACAACCCCAATCGCGTAGAACATTTCTCAAGCAGGCCGCTTTCGCGAGCGCGGCGCCCCTCATCCTGCCCCGGCTGAGCTTCGCCCAGCCCGCCAACAGCAAGCTGCAGCACGCCGGTATCGGTGTCGCCGCCCAGGGCGCCCACGACCTCGGCAACATCGCCAGCCATGAAATGGTGGACGTCGTGGCCCTCTGCGACATTGACGAGGTCAACCTCAAGCGCGCCGCCGAGCTCTATCCCAAGGCCCGCCTCTACCGCGACTGGCGCGAGATGCTGGTCCAGGAAGAGGGCAAGATCGATTCCGTCAACGTCTCCACCCCCGACCACACCCACGCGCCGGCGTCCATTTCCGCCATTCGCCAGGGTCTCCACGTCTTCTGCGAAAAGCCCCTGACCCACGAAGTCTACGAAGCTCGCAAAGTCACCGAGGCCGCCCGCAAGGCCGGCGTCGTCACCCAGATGGGCAACCAGATCCACTCCCACGAGTTCTACCGCACCGCCGTCGAGCTCGTGAAAACCGGCGCCATTGGCAAGGTCAAGGAATGGCACTCCTGGGTCGGCACCATCTTCACGACGCCCGATAAGAAATTCCCCGCCGGCAGCGATCCCATTCCCCCCAACGTGGATTGGAACCTCTGGTGCGGCACCGCGCCCCTCATTCCCTATAAGGACAAGGAATACCACCCCTTCTGGTGGCGCCGCTACCGCGACTATGGCGGTGGCGCGGTCGGCGACTTTGGCTGCCACATCTTTGATCCCATCTATTCCGCGCTCGGCCTGACGAACCCCATCTCCATCAGCGCCTACGCCGAAAGCTACAGCGACATCGTCCACCCCGGATGGACCGTGTCCACCTACCTCTTCCCCGGCACGGAAATGACCGCCTACGACACCATCATCGGCACCTGGCGCGACGGCTACCTCAAGCCCGAGACCAAGCTGTCGCCCCACCTCGCCGAAGACTACGAACTGCCCCCGAGCGGCTCCATGCTCGTCGGTGAAGTCGGCACGCTCATCATCCCCCACGTGGGCCGGCCCCAGCTCCACCCCGTCGCGGCCTATGAGAAGTACGAAGTCCCCAACCAGCCCGACGGCAACCACTACCACGAATTCGTGGACGCGTGCCTCGGCAAAGAGGGCGTGATCTGCGGCTCCAACTTCGACTTCGCCGGCCCCTTGGCCGAAGCCGTGCTCCTCGGCAACATCGCCAACCGCATGCCCGGCCAGACCCTCGAATGGAACGCCAAGCGCTGCAAATTCAACGGCAACGCCGACGCCAACAAACTCCTCCGCCGCAAATACCGCGAAGGCTTCGAGGTAAAGGGATTATAGTACTCTGAAAAGAAATGCCCCGAAGGGAAGAAAGGCCGGCATGATCGGCGAACTTCTCTTCGGGGTTTTCATTTTCCCACAGATCTTCACAGATTCTCACAGATAAAGAGGGCACAGGCCGCTCTTTACGGTCCAATCCTGCAGCCGGACAGAAGGATATTCGGCCGATCCCGGAGTAGAGCCTTGTCCTGGCAACACAAGGTGAGCTTTGACCATTTTGATCTGTGCGCATCTGTGAAGATCTGTGGGAAGTCCATTCGCCTCAAGTATTTGATCGGCCTGCCTATATGCGTCAGGGTAGTCGGATGGAAGTTCTGGAACACTCCGTGGCAGTATTGGCCCGAGATTTGGTTCGATATGGGATTGGTGAACGGTGATAGAAGGGGTTGTTCACATGCACGAAGATTTCAAGCGATTTCCCCTCGGGAAAGAGACCTATGAGCTAATCGGTTGCGGCATGGAAGTGCTGAGTGAGTTGAAGTCCGGTCTACTGGAAAAACCCTACGAGAACGCCATGATCGTGGAGTTTAAATTGAGAGGCATTCCCTTCCAGCAGCAACCATCCTATCGCGTCCACTACAAGGGCGTTGATGTTGGCAAATACGTGCCGGATCTGATCGCCTATGGGCAGGTAATCGTGGACCTCAAAGTGATCGAAAGGATTGGTCAGAACGAGATAGCCCAGATGTTGAACTATCTTCGGATTACCCGGTTGCCCGTGGGGCTTATTTTGAACTTTAAGCGCCCAGAGTTGGAATACAAGCGGGTGGTGCTCTGAAGGACAACGCAAAGTATGTCGATATTGGATGGAGACTAATATTTCCCCTCGAAGATCTTCACAGATCCGCACAGATAAGACTTGGACGTCGCGGTGCCGGGGCCGGGGCGTAAATCCTAACTCGTTCGAATTCGCATAATCTCGGGCTGGTAAGATCCGTGAAAATCTGTGAAGATCTGTGTGAGAATTTATTTTCTCGGAATTGGTGCCGCGACCTGAAAGCCTGTGAATCGCACCCAACCCATGTTTCTTGATGCTGGAGTCGAGCCATGAAGCGTTTAGCAACGATTGTCCTGTGTACTCTTAATATCTGTCTGAGTTCCCACGCCGAGCCCACCCAGGCCGGCGCCTTCGTCGATCTCTTCAACGGCAAAGATCTCACGGGCTGGGTCGACGTCAACACGAGCCCCGAAACCTGGCGCGTGGAGGATGGCCTCCTCATCTGCACCGGCCTGCCCATCGGCGTCATGCGCAGCGAGAAGCAGTACGAGAACTTCATCCTCCACGTTGAATGGCGGCATATGGAGCCCGGCGGTAACTCCGGCGTCTTTCTCTGGAGCGAGGGCACCGTCCCCGAGGGCCGTCAGCTTCCCAAAGGCATGGAAGTGCAGATGCTCGAACTCGAATGGCCCTTCCTCAACCGCGAAGAGAACGGCGAGCCCCGGCCCATCGCCTACGTCCACGGCGAACTCTTCGGGGCCAACGGCATGACCACCGTGCCCGACAATCCCCGTGGCGAGCGCAGCAAGTCCATCGAAAACCGCTGCCTGCCCAAAGGCGAATGGAACTACTACGACGTGGTGGCGGTGGATGGCACCGTGAAGCTCTCCGTCAACGGAAAATTCGTGAACGGCATCAGCAAAGCCTCCGTGAAAAAAGGCTACCTCTGCCTCGAATCCGAAGGCGCGGAAATCCACTTCCGCAAAATCCAGATCATGGAACTGCCCCCAGGAGTGACCACGCCAGAGCAATCCGCGCCGGTCGTGGAGGCGGCGAAGAAAGAGTAGATGGCCGTGGGCTATTCGACGAATAAGACGGATAGGACCGATGGATTGGACATGCACCCTATCGGTCCTATCACACCAAATTCACGCGCGCCGACAACGGCCCCCCGCGAGGCAGTCCCTCACGGGCGATCCAGCACCATCCCGTAGCGCTCCGCAGTCGCATAAACATGGGCGATCATCTCCGGCGTCACCGGCGGCGGCGTCTCGTCTTCGCTCACCACCCGCTGCCCGATTTCCTTGAAGAATTCCTCAATCGGTGCGGGCGACGCAAGCACCAGCGCACGGGCCACGCCATCCGATTCGTTCCAGAAGGTGTGCTTGATGTTGCGCGGCAAGATGATCGTCGTGCCCGCCGTGGCCTTCGACACCTGGCCATCCAGCATGACCGTCAGTTCGCCCTCCATCACATAAAACATCTCGTCCTCACGTGTGTGAACATGGGGCGGGGGACCCGGCGCGGGCGGCACTTCGGCCTCAAACATCATGTAGGCCCCGCCATTGTCCACGCCGTTGGCCTTGAAGGTATACTTCGCGCCCATGACCCAATAGGCCTCGCCCTGACCTTTTCCAACGACGCCCATTTTTGCTGTGGATTCCATAAAAGTAAGTCCTCTCATGCTTGATGCGGTAGGTCGGAGAATAGGGAGCAATCGAACCACGAATGGGCACACTCCGGCACCCGTAAGAAATCATATTGAGGAATCACATTCCCAGAGACTAGTCATTCTCGACGGGCGATTCCACACTCACTGATAGCCCGCTTCCTTCTGGTGGCGAAAGGCGAGAATATATACGGTATCCGCGCCGCGGTCGTGGCGATAGAGTGCAACGTAACCGGTGCTGCCAAAGGGGATGATTAGTTCGCGCAGTTCAGGCAAATCCTCCCAGGGTCTTCCGATTTCGGGCGTGGTCTCAAGAAGTTCAAATTTCTGCGCGATGGATTGGCCCGCCCGTCGGGAGGCTTGAGAATTTTTTTCCGCCAGGAACAGGCGACAGCGCTCTAAGCCACGGGCGGCACCCGCAGTGATTATTACTCGTGGCACGCCGGGATTTCCGATTCATCGTCGGTACCCCAACGGCTCAACCATTCGCGCGCCTCTTCGCCGGTCAGGTGAAGTCCGGTTTCCTGGTACCTTGCCCAGGATTCCAGTGCTTCCTGTTTAAAGCTTTCCCTGCTTTCTTCACGTGCAACGTATTCACGAATAGCCTCCTGCATGATCCAGTGAGGAGAACGTCGCCGAAGTTCCGCAAGCTGCTGGATGCGGAACTTGAGATCATCATCGATTTTAATCGACGTTGCCATGGCAAGACACCTCGATATTAACAGGTAGTACCTATGGATACCTTAACACAAACTACGCGATCTTGCATACCGTTGTCCCTGTATTCTCACCCGGTAAACCAGCCCTTCGGCAAAATCTTCAACTCCAGAGACAACCCGCTCCCGTAGCTGAAATAGGTCAGCAGCGCCTCGTCGCCCACCCACGTCACCGCCGGATAGGCCCACGCGCCCGTGTCGTTCTCTTCGATGTTCTTGAAATTCTCCCACGTCGCGCCTTCGTCCTTCGAGATCGCCGCCGTAAAGGGATTCCGCAGGTCGCGCCCCGGATTGTGATTCCAAGCCGCCAGAATCTCGCCCGTTCCAGGAATCCGACTCAAGGACACCGGCGCGGCCGAGCCCTTCAAGGCCGACGGCTCCGGCGTACTCCACGTCTCGCCGCCGTCGCTGGAAAAGCTCTGATACTGGCCGCCCAGGCCCGTGCGCATCATCATCAGCACCCGCCCGTCCTTCAACTCGATGGCCGCCGGCTCCCAGCAGCCATCCCCCGGCCGCACGCGCTGCGACTCGCGCCAGGTCTTGCCGTCGTCGTCGGAAAGATAACAGTAGCCGTCATTCCCTTCCCACGCCTCCAGCACGATGCGCCCCGAAGCCAGGCGAAAGGAACGCCCATTCGTCAGGCCCGTGTACTTGCCGTCCGGGCTGATCTGCACCGGGTTGATCCACGTCTTGCCTTCATCTTCCGAAGTACGCAGCATCACCCGGCAATCCGTGCTCTCACTGTTCTTCTGACAGTAAAACAGGTGAATCCCGCCAGTCGTGCTCCGGAGGAAATTCACCTCCATCACATTGCAGCCACCATCATTCTCCACCAGCGTGTATTTCTCCCCCCAGGTGCGGCCGCCGTCCTTCGACACCTTTCCCGAAAGACGCGCCGGCGCATGGTCTTCGCCATTCGCACCATAAAACTCCGACCAGCCCAGAAGCAGTGAACCATCCTTCAAGGGAATAATCGCCGCCTCGCTGTTGCGCGGATTCTCCGGGCCCGAAGGGACTACTGTGAGGTGGAAGGGGGCCTCGGCGAAGGTAGCAAAAGCGATCATGATTTGCGCCAGAAGGGCAACAGAAGGTCCGGGAATTCGCATGGGGTCTATTTCCTCGTTGGTGATTGTTCAACCGCGATCATGGGACATTCGCCCAACACGCTGCAACTTCTCTACACTAAGATCGGTCCGATCCGCCCGATCGGCCCGATCATCCACCACACCCGTCCCGTAACATTGCGAAAAGCCCGTCGCCGTCCCTTATACTACGCCACTCGAACCCATAGGAATTGCCCCATGCTCTCTCTGCTACTCGTTGCAGCTTCGTTTCTCACCGCAGACCCCGACCTACTCAACGCCATGCCCCTCCACGCCGCCGAAGGCTGGCACGTGGACGTTGGGCCCGGTTCCGTCACCATCGACGGCGTCGAAATCGCCCTGGCCGATCCAGTCCGCCTGGTCGTTCCCGAGCCGGAACCGATCAGTGTGAAAGGGGAGGAATACGCCCTGCCCCTCTTCAATGAAAAGGCCAGCGGCTGGACCAAGGGCGTAAACCTCAGGGCCCTCGTTACCCAGGAGTGCACCGCCACCGGGCTGCTGCGCCCCGAAACGGTCGTGGTCCGAAAAATCGACGGCACCGTCTGCGCGCTGGGCAAGGACTACGCCCTCGATCCCCTCTGGGGCTCCATCGGCCGCTTGGAACTCGGCGCCATCGCTGCGGATGAAAAGGTCCTCATCGATTACACCTACGGCCCCGCGCGCCTCGACAGCATCGCCATGAATGAAGCGGGCCAGGTGCGGCTCGTCGTGGGCACCGCCGGCCTCGGCGTGGATCTGCCGCCCGCGTTGGCAAAAGGCGAGCACCACGTCGGCTCCGTGTGGAATCCCGGCAACCTCGCCGCCCTCACCGAGGAAAACCTCCTTCCCGTCGAGCAGATCGCCGTGGAAGCCACCCCGCCGGAGTACTACCCGGCCGAGCAATTCCTCCCGAAGACCCTGGCCAAGCTGGAAGCGGGTGAACCCGTCACCATCGTGGCCTGGGGCGACAGTTGCACGGCCGGCGGCGGCGTGGGGGGGGACACCACCCTCTGGTATCAGAACCAGTTCGCGGAGCGACTGCGCAAGCGCTATCCCAAGTCGGAAATCACCCTCCACACCGCCGCCTGGCCCGGTTACGGCAGCAAGAACTACCTCGAAGCGCCCGCGGGCGGAGAGCACGACTTTCAGCGTGACGTACTGGATCGCAAGCCCGATCTGGTCACCATGGAATGGGTGAACGACGCCTACCTCCAGGGCGAGGCGCTCAACACCCACTACACGCTCATCATGGACAAACTCCGCGGCGCAGGCGCGGAGCCCGTCATTATCACGCCCCATCTCGTCCGCCTCGACTGGATGAAGATGACCTCGGTCAAGTTCGACGAAGATCCGCGTCCCTACGTTCAAGGGCTCTACACCTTCGCCGAGGCCAACGGCGTCGCTGTCGCCGACGCCTCCCGCACCTGGTGCGGTCTCTGGCGCAAGGGCATCCCCTACACGACCCTGCTCGCCAATTCCATCAACCACCCCGATGTACGTGGCCAGGTCATCTTCGCCGATGCCCTGATGGCCCTTTTCCCCGAGGAGTGAACCCATGAGCGATCAAGAACCCGAAGTGAATGAGACGCAAGCCGAACAGGCCCCCGAAGCAGTCGAAGCGGCCGAAACAGCGGGGGTCTCAGTGCCGAGCCGTCGTCCCCTCCCCCTGGTCATCGCCTGGGCTCTCGCGCCCGCCGTGCTCATGATCCTCGCGGGCCTCTGCATGGAACTCAAAATGGACGACGCCTTTCCAAGCCTCCTCCTCTTCACCGGCGTGATGGGCGGCATCCCCGTCCTCTTCGCCTGGAGCATCTGGATGGTCTACCCGGCCAACTGGACCACCCCCGCCAAAGTCATCGCCGTGTTGCCCATCTTCGGCGTCATGTGCGCCGTAAACCTCTTCCTGGCTTTCGGCGCCTGCGCCGTGATCGACCCGCCCTTTCATATTCAGTAGGCGCCCGACGCCAATTGATAGAAGTGTTTTGGTGTGATAGCATTCGGCAGACATCAATGAGGGAGATTGTGCTCATGAGCGACCTTGAGGCACAGAAGCCATTTCAGCGTATAGGACTTCCGCTCTTCATCGCGTGGGGTCTGAGTCCGGCCATCTTGCTCGCAGGGACCGGGCTGTGGCTGGGGCAATCGGGGATTCCCGGGTTGGACAGCGTGGATTTTCCAGGCCCTCAACTCAAAGGCATCCTTGCCCTGTCCTTCCTCATACTCTATCCGTGGAGCGTTTTGCTCGTCGGTGAGCTTGGCGAGCGCGCGCTCAACAGAGTGCTGTTAGCCATTCCACTCGCACTCGTCGTATTGGTGTCGAACACGTTCCTGGCCATTGGTGGCTGCGCGGTGGTCAGCCTCGCAAATGAAGTCGGATCATATTTTTGATGAATTGCGCGCATTCGGTCCATGCGAGGCGCGCCAACGTGGGTTAGGCTTCCAGCCTGACCATCCCAGGAATCAGGTGGAAAGCGCGCGCCCCGGAAAACGCCGAGGTCGAGCGGTCAGGCAAGATGCCCAACCCACGCCGATGCATTTCGCTGACAGGGCGATGGGTCGATACTCAGTGCGGAGAGACTTCAGTTGGATTCGACGAAGATGATTCTAAAATCAACCACCACCCGCTGCCCCATCTGCCTCGATCCCGTTCCCGGCCAGGTCGTCGCATCCGAAGGCAAGGTCTACCTCGAACGCACCTGCCCGACCCACGGCGATCACAGCCTCTGCATCAGCAGCGACGAACGCTTCTACAATGTCTCCAGCGGCGCATCCTCCTGCTGCAACGGCGGAGCCTGCTGCGGCAACGACCCCTTTGAGACCCTTTCCACCTGCCTGGCCCTCATCGAGATCGTGGATAGCTGCAACCTGGCCTGTCCGGCCTGCTACGCCAATTCGCCCCAATCCAAAGAAGTCGACGCCATCACCTTCGAAGACTTCCAGCAGCGCGTCGATGGCGTCATCGCGCGGAAGGGCAAGATAGAGATCCTCCAGCTCTCCGGCGGCGAGCCCACGCTCCACCCTGAGTTCTTCCGCCTCCTCGCCTGGGCGCAGGCGCACCCGCGCATCGACTACGTGCTCCTGAACACCAACGGCGTGCGCCTCGCCAACGACCCCGACTTCGCCCGCGAACTCGACGCCATGTACCGTCGCGGCGGCCTCCAACTCTATCTCCAGTTTGATGGTCCGCAAGAGGCGGAGCAGAAGGCCCTGCGCGGCGCGGACCTCCGCAAGACGCGCCAGCGCGCCATTGAAGTGGCGGGCGCCATGACGAGGGGCGGACTGCCCATCACCCTCGCGATGACGGTCACGCCCGGCAACCTGAATCACGTATGGGAGGCCGTGGCCTTCGGCCTGCAATATCCCCATATCCGTGGCGTCGCTTTTCAGCCCATGACCTTCTCGGGCCGTCAGTCGGTCACAGCGGGGGAGGACCGAGGCCGTACCCAGCGTCTTAACACCGCCGATGTGATTCTCGGCCTAATCGATCAATCCGCAGGCCAACTCAAGGCCGAGGACTTCACGCCCCTGCCCTGCGGCGATCCCAACTGCGCCACCATCGGCTATCTCCTCAAGACGCCCGAAGGCATCCGCGCCGTGAGCGACTTCATCGACTTCTCCCAGTTCCAGAGCTTCCTCGCCAACCGCATGAACTACAACCTGGACGACCTGGCCCATTGCGGCTGCGAATCCGAGCCCCTGGGCGATCTGCTCAAGAACTTCGAGCTCGACGAGTCCCAGACCTTCCGACTCTTCATTAAACCCTTCATGGACGCGTGGACCTGGGATCAGGATCGCATCGACCGTTGCTGCACCCACGTGATCCGGCCCGACGGCCAGCTCGATTCCTTTTGCCGCTACTATTCCCAGTTCCCCGGCACGTGGAACGCCCCGGCGGAGGCCTGTTGCGGCGGTGGAAGCTGCTGTGGCTAATGCTTGGCTCTATCCCGTCCTCGCCATCGTCGGGATCCTCCTCTCCAGCCTGATCTGGAGCCAACTCCTCCGGCGCAAGCCCGAGGCCCGCGATCCCCGCATGGTCTACATCTACCTCGCCGCGCTGGGCGGGGCCTTCCTCGGCGCAAAGGCGGCCTATCTCTTTGCGGAGGGCTGGATGCACTGGCCGGACTACGCGGAGCACCCCGCCCTGGTCTGGCGCCAGTGGCTGACCGGCAAGAGCATCACCGGCGCATTCCTCGGCGGCTATGGGGCCGTGGAACTTGTGAAGCACCTGACGGGATACAACAAAGCAACGGGTGATCTCTTTGCCGTGGTCGCGCCCCTCGGACTGGCCCTCGGCCGGGTGGGGTGCCTCGCGAGTGGCTGTTGCCTCGGTCGGCCCATGGCCCCCGCGTGGTACACCCTTGCGGACAGCTCGGGAATGGAGCGCTGGCCCGCCGTGCCACTGGAGTGCGCCTTTAACCTGATAATGGCGGGATTTGCCCTCGCGTGCTGGCGGCTGGGCCGCTTTCAAGGACAGTTATTTCATCTTTATCTCATGTTTTATGGTATTTTTCGATTTGCCCATGAATATTTCAGGGATACCCCCCGTCTGGTGGGCGGACTCTCGGGGTACCACCTCCTGGCCATGGGCATATTCTTGTTAGGACTCATGCGTTACCTGCAACGCGCGCAGGCGCCCCGTAGAAACCTGGTCTAAGTTACGGCGCAGCGGTCCTTTGACGGGGATCCCGCGCCATGCTACAATTTCAAAAGGCCTCGCGAGCGAATTCGTCCCGTTATCCATTCCGTGATCGCGGCTACTGATCGCCGTCAAGACCCTGCTATCAAGGTTTCCACGTGTCGGATCACATCGATACAGATTTTGTCGGGGGCGCCACACCGCCACCCGCACTCAAGTTGCCAGGCCACCGCTATCGGATCATCCGCAAGCTCGGCTCAGGCTCCATGGGTGAGGTGCATCTGGCCGAAGACACCAAGCTTCACCGGCGCGTCGCCATCAAGTCGATCCGCGCGGACCGCACCGCCGCGGGCCAGATCCTGCGCCGCATCAAGCGCGAATGTCTGCTCCACGCCCGCATCGGTGCCCATCCCCACATCGTAACCCTCTTCGATCTCCACGACGAAGGCGATCAGTTGCACCTCGTCATGGAGTACGTCGATGGTGATACCCTCGATCACGTTCTCGCCGCCTATCGCCGGGAATCGAGAAGCTTTCCCATCGGCGACGCCGTGGACATCGCCATCCAGTGCCTCCACGGCCTCGCCCATGTCCACGCCCGGGGGATTATCCATCGGGACATCAAGCCGGCCAACGTTATTCTTACGCAGGACGGTACCGGGCGCTACATCGCCAAGATCATGGACTTCGGTGTGGCCCGTCAGGAAGAGCAGGATCCCGATGTCACCACCCTGACCCATCCCGGAAGCCGCAGCCCCGGCACGCCCCTCTACATGGCGCCGGAGCAGATCGATTCCGTCACCTATGGCCCCGTGGTGCCCGCCTCCGACCTTTACGCGGTCGGCGTGATGCTTTATCAGCTCGTGGCCGGGCAGACGCCCTTCACAGGTTCCCTCACCGATGTATTTAACGGGCATCTGAATCTGGACCCGAAACCCATCGTCCGCCCCAGCGGGCGGGTGCCCCATCCGCTGCTGACCGATGCAATCGACCGGGCACTGGAGAAGCATTCACACCTGAGATTTGCCTCGGCCGCCGAGTTTGCCGCCGAGCTGGAGTCCATTCGTTTCCTCATTACTTCGGGCGACATGACCGAAGAGAGTGAAGAAGACGACTCCATGCTGGCCAGTGCCTGGCACGGCTCCTTCACGCGCTGGGCCATCGCCGGGCTTGCCGGTCTGGCCATCGCCGCCGTGGCCTTTGTCGGGCTGCGCGACGTCCCCATTCAGTTGGCGATGGACATGCTCGATGGCATCGCCTCGGCCCCTGCGTCCGAGAATACACCCCCGGTTGCCGTGCCAGGCGGCGAGTCCGCCGAAACGGCGGAGTCGGTCGAGGAGAGTGAGCCGGATCGCATTGTGCCTAAGCCGGCAAAAACGACCCCGCGAAAGGCCGAGCCCGCAACGAAGCCCGCGCCGTTGCCCGCACCCGCTCCTGCGTCTCCTGCTGCATCTGCACCCGCACCCGCTACACCCGCACCTGCACCCGCGCCCGCACCAGCCGTGGCGGAGGTCGCACCGCAGGGGTCACCGGAGGCGCCCGTCGAGACGCCCGTTGCGGTGGAGGGTTCTCCTGTGCCCGAAGCGCCCGTTACCCCGCCCATTACCCCGCCGATTACGCCACCCATCACCCCGCCCGCAGTGCCTCCCACGACGGAAGCGGTTGTGGATGTGGCCCCGCTGACGGAAGAAAACGTTCCGGGGCTGGAGTCGGTTGTAGTTCAGGACCCCTACCAGCTCACTTCGACGCCGGAACCCCAGGCGGGCACGGGCGTGCTCCTCGAAGCGGCTGAATTGCCCATCACCATGGAAGCAACCGACGTCGTGACGCTCGACGAACCCGCCACCACTCCCGTCGACGAGGAAGTGGAGCTTGAACCCGTCGAGGTCGCCAAGGCGGCGGTTCCCGAACCCGCGCCCGCCCCCGCGCCGGAAGCACCCGCACCTGCCAAGACCTACACGGTCCAGGCCGGCGACACCCTCGACATTATTGCGCGCCGTTTCGGGGTCACGGTGGGGGAGCTGGCCCGCTGGAACCAGATCAGCAACCCCAATGATCTACGGGCCGACCAGGTACTCTATCTTTATGAACGTCCGGGGCTGCCGCCCATTGTGGAAAATTCCAATGCCCTCGATATGGGCAAGCGGGAATCAAAGCCCAAGGAATTGCTACGCAAGACAAAGGACAAGTTTAAGGAGTGGATCGACTGACGTGGCGCGACCGCTCCCAGGCCTCTCCGTCTGCCGTTTGCCCCACGCTGTTCGAGCGTACCGGCATGAGGGTCAGGGGATATGAAACGTCGGAGCCTCCGCAGCGTCCTCCAACCGGCCATCTATATCGCCTGTGGAGTGCTCCTCGCCGGATGTCCTCGACCTGCCGACCCCGAATTGGTGCCCCGCCCCGACGCCACAGACACCCACCTGCTTCGTCTCATTCACATCTCCGATCCCCAGATCGTGGACGAAGAGAGTCCCGCCCGGGCCGTCCGCACCGAGTCCCTCATCGCGCCCTCGTGGCGGCCCCAGGAGGCCCTGGGGATTCACACCCTCGACGCCACGCTCCAGCGCATCAACGGGCTTCACGAGGCAGGCCAGCCCCTCGACCGCCCCGTGGATTTCGTGCTCATGACCGGCGACCTCTGCGATCTGGCCCAGGAAAATGAACTCCAGTGGTTCATGGATACCATGGACGGCAACGATGTCACGGCCGATTCCGGCGCGCTGGATGGCGACCTTCGCGACGTTCCGGATGCCCTCAATCCCAAACTGCCCTATGCCGCCGAGGGCCTCGATAGCGAGATTCCATGGTACACCTGCTATGGAAACCACGACGGCCTCGCGACGGGAAACTTCCCGATTGACCGCGTCGCGGACGATCCCGACGAATGGTTCGCGGCCCTCTTTCCCTTCGTCGCGAATACCCTCGGATTTCACGATATCGACCCGGCATGGAATGCCATGCTGCCCACCGCCGATCAGAGCCCCGCACGAATCACCGGCGCCGGGCCACCCCTCCTCGCGCAGGGGACCATACTCGATCTGGACGCCCTGGAAGCCGGCCCCATCGAGCCCGACGCCGGAAGGCGCTTCCTCTCCCGCAGGTCCTTCGTCGCGGGCCATCTGGAGAGCAGCTCCGCGCCACGCGGCCATGGCTTCACCGAGGGCTCGCTGGCGCGGGAAGAGGTGTGGTACAGCGTGCGGCCCCTGCCCGAAGTGCCGCTGCGGCTTATCGTGTTTAACTCCGTGGCCTCGGAAGGCCCCGAAAAACTGCCCCTCTACTACGGCGTGCTGACCCGGGAGCACTTTGACGACTTTCTCATCCCCGAACTCGAAGCAGCCGAAGCAGCGGGGGAGTGGGTCATCGTCGCCTCGCACCACCCCTCCGATGACTTCAACGTTCCCTATCCCGGCCCCAAAGTGTCCACCGCGGAATTCCGCCGCACCCTCGCGCGCTATCCGGGCGTCATCCTTCACCTGACGGGACATACCCATCGGAATCGCGCTCGAATCATCCCCGGTGACTTCCCCTACATCGAAATTCAGACCGGGTCGATCATCGACTATCCCCAGGAAGGCCGAATACTCGATTGCTTCGTCGCGGACGACGGCGCGGCCATTCGCATCGAAAGCCGTATGTTCAGTCACGCCGAAGCGCCCACCACCTATTCCGCCGAGAGCTACCGCCTCGCGGAAATCGACTTCGGCGTCCGCGACGCCAAGACGCGAGCGAAGTCGAATGGAGAATCGGGCCTCGGCGATCCGAGGGGAACTTCGCTGGATCGAGACTTCAATTTGCGCCTCGCACGGTGACCAGAAAAGGGTGGACCACGGAGACGCGGAGAAAAAGAGGAGTACAAAAGTACCCGTGCTGAGGCAGGATACCGCACACGTTCGAAAGAGGTCTTTCCAATTTCACTATCTTGTATCTCTTCTCCGTGCCTTCGTGCGCTTCGTGGTCAGCGTTGAATGGGACGAGCACGTAAGTTCCGAACAATCAACGACAACGTTGTGTATCGGAATGTAACCAAATTATCTGTGCAGATCTGTGTGGATCTGTGGGAACCCATTTCTACGCGCCCTCAAAATTCCGCACATCCACCCGCGCTGTGAAGCCATCGCACTGCTTCAACCGTGCCGCGAGCCCATGCATCTTCGGCAATTCATAGCGCATGAAATACGTGCACGTGTCTCGCTTGCCGAGGTAGAAATGGCGGTCCGGTGAATCCGGCGCGGCGGCCAGGGCGCGTTCCGCCACCGTTCCCTGGAGTATCCAATGCCAGCCAATGGCCACCAGCGACGTCAACTCCAGATAGAGCGTGGCATCCGCGAGAAAAGCCTCCGTCTCGCCGGACGCGGCGACCTTCAGCAGCGCCTCCGTTACCTCGTTCAACAAAGCCACCGCGTCGCGCAGGGCCGCGCAGGCCTCCCCGAGCACCTCCACGTCCTCCGCATCGGCCAGCGCACCCTCCACCGCCGCGATAAACGCGCGATAGGCCACTCCATTTCGCATCGTCACCTTGCGGCCCAGCAGGTCCAGCCCCTGGATGCCCGTGGTGCCTTCGTGGATCGGATGGATGCGTGCGTCCCGGTAATACTGCTCCAGCGGAAACTCGTCGCAATAGCCATAGCCGCCGAGGCACTGAAGCCCCGCGCTGGCCGATAGAATACCCATCTCCGAGGGATAGGTCTTGGCAATGGGCGTGAGGAAATCCAGGAGTAGTTCGTGCCCCTCCCGTTCCTCCACAGGACCGGCGTGGATCAGATCGATCAACTTGGAGCAGTAAACGATCAGCGAGAGAGAGCCTTCAACAATCGAGCGCTGGAAGAGCAGCATGCGCCTCACGTCGGCATGCTCAATGATCGGCACCTGCGGCGCGCTCAGGTCTTTCCCCGCAATCGGGCGCCCTTGGCATCGTTCCATCGAGTACTTCAGTGACGCGTAGTACGCGGCGGTCGCGATGGCCGTTGCACCCATGCCCACGCCAACCCGCGCCTCGTTCATCATCTGAAACATGTAGCGCAGGCCCTGGTGTTCTTCGCCCACGAGCCAGGCGCGGCAGTCGCCATGTTCGCCCATTTCCAATTGGGTGATGGGGGAGCCCCGGTAGCCGAGCTTGTGGAAGATCCCCGTGCAGACTACGTCGTTCGGGACCAGTCCGCCCTGCCCATCCGGACGCAACTTGGGCACCACAAACAGGGAGATGCCTTTTACACCCGCGGGCGCCCCCTCGATGCGCGCCAGCATCAGGTGAACAATATTGTCCACGCCGTCATGTTCGCCACAGGAAATGAAGATCTTCTGCCCCGTGAGAAGGAAATAGTCTTCCGCCGTTCGTCGTGCCGTCGTCTGGAGGTCGGCCAGCGAACTGCCCGCGTGGGGCTCGGTCATGGCCATCGTGCCCTGCCAGCGCCCTTCGAATATCGGCGGCACAAAGGTGTCCGCGAGCTCGGGGGAACCGAAAGACAAGATCAACTGGGCCGCACCCGAGCTCAGGAACGGATAGACGCTTGCGGAGTAGTTCGACGCGGAAAACATGAAGCGCAGCGCCGCCAGCACCGTATCCGGCAGTTGCTGGCCGCCCTGCTCGAAGTCCGCATGGGCCCCAATCCAGCCACCTTCCCCGCATTCCCGCATCAACGCGCGCACCACGGGCGAAACGGTCACCCGGCCATCTTTGAACTCGGGCGCGATTTGATCCATCTCCTTCAGCGCAGGGTAGAGCGTGCCATCGCAAAGCTTCTTACCGGTCTCCAGCACCATATCGAAGATCTCGCGCGAATGCTCCTCAAAGCGCGGCAACGCGCAGAGACCTTCGGCCTCCATGACTTCGTAAAGGACAAACTGTACATTGCGCATGCTGAAATAAATGTCGGCCATCGAAGGACTCCGGTGAATAGAGAATTATGAATTAAGAATTAGGAATTACGAATTGGCACGTGTGCGTCCGCTGCATCTACTCCGTCAGCTCCGTCCACGCTGTCCACACTCTCGGCGGGCGTCCGCAGCCGTTCCAGCACATACGCGGAAATACTGTTCGCCAGTTCCCGCTCGCCCAGGAAAATCTTGCCCGTCTCCTCCTGCTCCAGCAATTTCGCCTCCATCTCGCTGTGGGTGCGGATGACCACATCAATGCCGGGATTGATCTTACGGGCCGTGTCCACCATCTTGCGAACTTTCATCGTGTCGGGGGTCGCCACAATCAGCATGGCGGCTTTGGCGATGTGGGCCTGCGCAAGCACGATGTCGTCCGAGGCGTCGCCCACGACGGCGGGCACGCCCGATTCGCGCAGTTGCTCAATGATCTCCCGGTTCTGATCGGTCACCACGTAGGGAATACCCTTTTGTGCGAGTTGCTCGGCGATGCGCCGCCCCACGCGCCCGTAACCCACCAGCACGACCTGCTTCGAGAGATACTTTTCGTTGGTCGTATAGGGCAGGGCCGCCAGGGGATCCGTCGGCGTTTTTACGGGTTTCGGAACGGCGGGCGGCGACAGAATGATGGCATTGGCCTCTTTCAGCTTGTCTTCATCGCCCAGCATGAGCAGGGTGTCGTAGGGCTCGATGCGGGTCTGACCTCGGGGCACCACGAAACCCTCGCCGCGGCCGATGAGCAGGATCAGCACTTCGGCCGGCACGCCCAGATCGGCCACGGTGCGGCCTACGGCGGCCATATTGGGCAGTATCTCGACTTCGCGCGTGTTGCCCTGGGCCTGGCCATGCCGTTCGATCGCCAGCGAAAAGGCCGGTCGAGACGCCAAAGGCTCGTCCACCTTCAGGAAACGTGCAACGGGCATGAGCAGTGTCCCCTGGATCAGCACCGACGTGAGTACGATGAAAAAGACCACATTGAAGATCAGCATGGAGTGTTCATAGCCCGCCATGAGCGGAAAAGTGGCGAGAACGATGGGCACCGCGCCGCGCAGCCCCGTCCAGGCCACCAGCACGCGCTCTTCCCGCGAAAATCCGCTGCCCCAGAGTCCCACCGCGACGGCGACGGGCCGGGCCACGAGCATGAGGAAGGCCGAAGTCCCGAGGGCCGTGAGGATCACACCCGGTAAGTGGGACGGAAATACCAGCAATCCGAGGACCAGGAACATGCCGATCTGCATCAGCCACGCGAGCCCGTCGTGGAATTTGACCACGTAGCGTTTGTGGGCAAAGTCGCTGCCGTTAAGGATGATCCCGCAGACATAAACCGCGAGGAATCCGTTGCCTTTCACGAATTCCGCCGCACCGAAAGTCAGCAGCACCAGACTCATGCTGAGTACGGGGTAGAGCCCTTCAAAATCCATGCGGATTCGATTCAACACCACTGCGGCTAAGCGTCCAGTCACGACCCCCACACCCACACCCAGCACCATGTTGAGGGCGAAAGCGGGCAGCAGGCTCGTCCACGAGAAGTCGGGAACCATGAGGATCTGCGTCATCCCCAGGGTCAGGAATATGGCCATCGGATCGTTGCTGCCCGATTCAAACTCCAGCAGGGGCTTCAGATTCCCCTTGAGCCCAACGCCATTGCCGCGCAAGACGGAGAATACGGCCGCGGCATCTGTAGAGGAGATAATCGCCCCCATCAGGAGTCCAGCGGGCAGAGAAAAGCCCAGGGCCAGCCACGCAAAGAGCCCCACCAGCAGCGCGGTGACCATGACCCCCAGCGTGGAAAGGACCATGCCCCGCCCAAGCACGGGCCGGATCAGCCGCCAGTTGGTGTCGAGGCCACCCGAGAACAGAATAAACGCGAGCGCGATAGTACCGACGAAGTTGGCCAGTTGCGCATTGTCGAAGTGAATGCCGCCGGGCCCGTCCGAGCCGGCCAGCATGCCAATGCACAGAAACACCACGAGGGCCGGAAGACCCAGCCGATCCGATACACGACTGGCAACAATACTCGCAAAAACGAGCAGTCCCGTGATGAGCAGGGTGAGTGAAGGTTGGTCCATTCGGGGCGACTCCTGTAATCCGGCGCCTGCGGACGAACAACCCATCCTGCGCGGCGCTCCGCACGATGGCCCGGGCGGCCCGTCGGGATGATCGCGTCGCGAGTAAGCCGCTGTCCTGCGGACTAATAGAGCGTGACGTTCAATCCGGTGCCCGCAGCCACGGGAACCTGGGGAAGGGCGCCGCGCTCGTTGCGGTAGAGGTAAACCGCGTCCAGCGTGATGAGGAGCACGTCCTGCCGTCCATCCCCGTCGCAATCACCGCTCAATATGCTCATTTCGAAGGGGCGTTCAACACCCGCCTGAGAACCGGGGATAAGGAAAGTGCCGATACGCTTCCCCGTCCCAGTATAGAGGGCCTGATTGTCTCCGTTCAAAAATTCGGCATAGCCGTCGCCCGTCCAGTCCACCACGCGGTGATGGCGGCCATAGGGCGTCATGACCTGGCCGAGTCGCGCACCGTCACCCCCAAAGACCCAGAGCGGCCCTTCGCCGCGTGGACGGTGATCGATGTCGGCCAGTATTTCCAGTCCCGGATGCTCGGGCACGATGTCGGCCAACTGAATCGACTCAAAGTGATGCCCGGCATGTTCCCAGATGGCCTTGCCGTGACCATCGACCACGGCGATGTTGTTCGCCCCGCAACAGGTAAGGGCAATCCGCACATCGTCAAGCTTGTCTGACGCGTTCAGCACCCGGGCACAGTCCAGGTGGCCCTGGCTGAGATCGGTCGCCTTCGATTCAAAGATCCAGCGCACCGTTCCGTCGTGATTGAGCATGGCGAACCCGGCCATGAGTTCGTCCCGGCCATCCCCGTCGATATCCATGGGCCGGGGCTGGTGGGCGGTGCGGTAGCCGCCGGGCCGATTCACGTGCCAGAGCATTTCGCCGGCGTAGTTGTAGGCCCAGATGTTCTCGTAGCGATCTTTGGCCAGCACATCGGTAGGTCGTCCCTTGCCGCTCAAGTCGCAGAAGACCAGGCAGTCCGCCGCCCCTTTCTCAATGGGGATGCGCCGCTTCTCCATGCCTGTCGCACCGTCCAGCTCCACAATGGCCGTTTCATCGCTCACCACCACCTCGTTTTTCCCATCGCCATCCCAGTCCACGATCTGGCAGGCCACGTCGTGGTGCCAGTTCTTCCGTCCGATCGAAGGGTTGCCCCAGCGCCACACGACAGTGCCATCCAGGCGCTGCACGGCGAGGGCGCTCGTGTAATGGGTATCGACCTCGTTGAAGTTCTCCGCGCTGACAATCTCCACCGCGCCATCCCCGTCTACATCCCCCGCAACGACCCACTGCCCGCCATACTCGGGATCCAGCGTGATCGTTCTCCACGGCGCAATCTCGGGCACGGCGGGATCAGCCAGGCCATTGTCCACGACATCAAACAGCGCGAAGGCTTTTTCTTCTGCGGGCACATTCTGACCCAGGCCAGAGGAGGCAAAGATAGTGACCAGGGCGATCCGATTCAGAATCTGCGTCATGAGTCTTGTTCCATTAGTTCAAGCTACGATTTGCAGGCTCGCATAGGGACTGACACGGACCAGCGAACCAGGATCGCGCACCTGTCCAGCAAATCTATGGTGCCGTGACCGAGCATCCTTGTCGTCAAGGTCCGTGGCTGTCCCGTCGCGGCCCAGGCATACTCGACACAATCAAAACAGTCGTATCCGGGGTCAGTGTCGTGGACTGGTTACGCCATTGGCGTATCACCTCTGCTTCGCTGCCGACGGGACAGCCACGCGCCCTGGAGTGTCTCAACGGATTCCGGGTGTGCCAGAAGTTCTGAGCGGGCGCCGCTCGCTCTCAGTGGACGTGCGCGCGTCAGTCCCTATGGTATCCCGTGTGCGGAGACGGCAAGTTCAAGCCTCACCGGCCAGCCACCGGGAAAACTCACCCAGCACCGCCATATTACCCTCCGCCGCCTCAAAGTTCCACGCTTCGTGTACATCAATGCCATCGAAGCCATAGGTACGCGTCTTATCGGCAAAGAAGCGCATGCGCTCGGCGAGTCCCTTCGCCTCGCCTGGCAACCATTCGGAAAACAGAAAAAGCTTCGTCTTGTCCTTGCAGTGGGGCTGATAGGTCCGCGCCGCCCAGGCGTAGAGGTCTTCGCCCGCGTTACGCTTAATGTCTTTCTTCGGCGACCAGTATTCGTGATCCGGGGACGCTACAATCTCGAAATCGCCGAGGATGAAGGCGTCCGCGATGTCCTCGTCCACCAGCGTTTCCCAGTGGTTGGTATAGCGCGCGGCCACGCTGGCGCCGAAGTGGGGATCAACGGCGAAGTTCGTGTGACGGCCCAGTTGCAGGCCAATCCAAAGGAGCTTCTCGCGCCCGTGACAGAGCTCGGCCAACTCGCGATACAGCGTTGCCATGGCATCGCCCTTAATATCGTGCCACGCGTCTCGATCAAATTCCTGCGCCGTGCGAATATCCACGCCGTGTCTGTCCAGAAACGCTTCCGCAATCGGCGCCTCGTAACCAAAGCCATCCTCGTTCTTTGGAATGTGCAAGTGGCGGCTGTGGGCGCTCGTAGAGCAGTGGATGCCATCCGCGCCCCAGTCCAGAAGCTCCCTCGCCTGGGTGATGCGGAAGGCGCGCGCCTCTGGCCAGGCATAACTCGTCAGGCCATGAAAATACGAACCATCCTTCGCCGTCCATTGACAGTGCGGATTTTCTTCCAGGAACTTGGAGCGGTACCCCGGAAATCCATCATCAAAGATATCCAGCCAGCACAGCACCTTCATCCCCCGCGCGTGACCCGCGCGAATAAAAGCTTCCGGCGGATTAAAGGCCTCGATAACGCCGGCATACTTCTCGGTCCACGGCACGCGCTGGGCGATATAGGCCTCCATGTCCGGTATATCGTTGCACGGGTGGGCCCGGGCGTGATTCGCGTCGAACGTCATGGGGTACGAAAGCGCCGTGCGATAGGGCAGCAGCCCCAGACATCCCGCGCGAATCAGCAGCGTCGTGCAGCCATTCTGGTGAAGTTGGCCCACGAGGCGGTCCACATCCGCTTCGGTCATGGGCTCCGGGCGAAGCCACACTTCGTCATTCACATCGATATCGACGATAAGTTCGGGACGGTGGCGCGCTTCCGCGTTGGCCGCGATCCCCCCGCGCAGCGCAAGGATTGCGGACAGGGCGCCAAATTGACGGCGCGTTATCGAGCCTGTGGCCATTCGAAGTAAATCCTCAATCGGCAACACGTCGGGAAGGGGTGCTAATACAGCCCCACCTCGATCCGGTTGCGCCCCGCTTCCTTGGCTTTGTAGAGTGCGTCGTCGGCCAGTTTCAACAGGCGTTCGCCGTCGAGTTCCACCGCGTTGCGACCGATGCCCACGCCCAGACTGACGGTGACAACGATCTGGTGGGCACCCGCATCGACCGGCACCGAGTCGATCCGGTTGCGGTACCGTTCCGCCGCGATCTCCGCGCCTTGAACGTGGTCCAGCGCGAGTACGACCAGGAACTCTTCGCCGCCGTAGCGACCCACCATGTCGCCGCGCCGGGCTACCTCTTCGAGGCGCCGGGCGACCTCGCGCAGCACCGCATCGCCCACGGGATGGCCATAGGTGTCGTTGATCTGCTTGAAGTTGTCGATATCGATCATGATTGCCATGGCGGAGCGGTTGGCGCGCTTTGCGCGGGCGATCTCGATCTCCAGCAACTCTTCGATGGCCTTTCGATTCCAAAGGCCCGTGAGTCCGTCATGGGTCGCCTGGTGTTCCAGGGCGTTCCGCGCGTCCACCAGCTCCGCGTTGAGCTGATAGAGGTCTTCGTAGAGACGGCTCTTCTCCACGATCACCGAGAGTTGATTGGCTATCTGGGAGAAGACGTTCAAATGCGCATGCGCGTAGGTGTGCTTTTCCCGGCTGGAAAAGAATAGAAAGCCCACCGGCTTCCCCATGGCGACCAGGGGGCAGGTCAGACTGGAACGGATACCCTCTTCGAGCACCAGCTTGGTGGAGTGGGAGTGGGGATTGGCCTCATAGTGGGCTTCCAGATCGTTAAGCACACGGGGCTTCCCATCCCGGAGGATCTGCACCAGACTACTACCTTCGAGCTTTTGGGCATATCCATTCTTGAGGCGTATATTCCGGGCGTCGGATCGCGCCCAATGGGCGCGTACCACCTTCCCGTCGTCTTCCAGCAGGGCAAAGCCAATCCGGTCATAAGGAATGACGGGGCGAAACGTCGCGTAGATGTGGTCCATCACTTCGCCAATGAAATAGCCCTGATTGACCCGCTCGGTTATTTCCAGAAGGTGCGCCTGCTCCTGGTAGCAATGCTCCATGATCGCCGCGAGCTCCACCAGAGCGCGGCCAAGTCTTCCCAGCGGATCATCGGCGCCGCCGAAATCCCGTGTCTCGAACTGCATGCGCTGCATGGACTGCACATAGTCCGTGTAACGTTCCACCCTGGGATCGCAGGCTTCCTTGCGAGCTTCCATCTAACCTCCCCAATTTCAACGTTCACTATTGACAAAATTAGCTACGGGCACGGGACAATCCGGACATGGGCCGCGGCGAACCGCCGGGGCCGGGGCAGGGAACAGTATTGGTAAGGCGCGCTATTCTCTCTTGACAGAGGCACCCGATGCAAGGTTAATCTTTGACCCGCGTTATTCCGTGAGCCCATTCCTCAACCCCGTGGTATCCACCCCTGATTATGAACAAGTTTCTCCCTATCATGCTCTTGATTGTAGCTAATGTATTCATGACCTACGCCTGGTACGGTCACCTGAAGGATCTTCGGGGAAAACCGATCCTCGTGGCCATTCTCGCGAGCTGGCTCGTGGCCTTCATGGAGTATTGTTTTCAGGTCCCGGCCAACCGAATCGGCCATCAGTTCTACTCCCTGGGCCAGCTCAAAATCATTCAAGAAGTGGTGACCATGTGCGTCTTCGCGGCCTTCAGCATGCTCTACATGAAAGAGAAAATTACGCTGGACTACCTCTGGGCGGGTTTCTGTCTTGTGGGCGCGGTCTATTTCATGTTCCGCCAGTCGTGAATCCGGGCATTTCACCGCGCGGGCGAAAATTGGTGGGGCGAAGCTGGATTGAGTCGGGATCGTGGCCCCGCCTTACCTTCGATCACCGCATTGCCCGCACTCGATCACGGGGATGTATTGATTTCCGCCCGGGTGCGGAGTAGACTTCTCATCGCAGCGGTGTCGTGCCCCCGGAGGGTGTGACGAGTGCGGTGGGGCCCGATCCCCGAGGTCAATTGGTCGTGCGAGATGTGGTGCGCCGGTGAATGGAATACCATGACGAGATTGGGGCCCGCCTTCGAGATTCCCATCAAGGGGGGACGAGGGGTAGCGTTACTCCTCATACTTCCCGCGATCGCCTTCGGGCTTCCGGCCGCCTGGCTCGCTTCCATATCGCCCGGCATTGGTGCGGCCCAGCTTCCCCTGCTTCCTTCCGGTGTCGCCCTGTCGTTGCTCATGGCCCTGGGGTGGCGGGCCTTTCCCGGGGTGCTTCTGGGGGCCGTTGCCGCAGGCGTCTGGTGCGCATACCCGGAGATGGACCCGCCGGCCTTTGTCCACCCGACCTGGTTTCTGGTACTGCCCCTCGCCGCCTCGCTCCA
Organism: Candidatus Hydrogenedentota bacterium; assembly: GCA_016791475.1. Taxonomy (NCBI): domain Bacteria; kingdom Pseudomonadati; phylum Candidatus Hydrogenedentota; species Candidatus Hydrogenedentota bacterium. The sequence continues at coordinate 16,278 of JAEUWI010000043.1, read as the reverse complement.
GGCGGCGGCGACCTACGGTCTGGTAACGCGCATTGCGCCGACCCTGCTCGACGCCGGTGCGCCGTGGGTTTACACGCGGTTTATTCTCGCCGCCGGCCCCTTCGGCAGCGCGGTCGGCGTGGCGCCGGTCATGTTGTCGGCCCTCGTAAGCTCTGGGCTGCCCTATCCCTTTGTGGTTATGGCCGGGGCGACCTGGTGGTTGCTGGATCTATTCGCGGGACTGCTCTTGTCCACCTTCTGCCTCGGCTTTCTCAGCCGCGCCCACCGGCCTTTCATACCCTTCAGCATGGTGACCGCCGCGGGCACGGTGCTCCTGGGCGGCGCGGTCGTTTTTGGATGGTTCGCCCGAGATGCGGTGCTGATTCAGGTCGCACCGGGGCTGACGCCCATGCAGTTCAACACCGCCTTGTGCCTGACCCTCTGCGGTGGCGGTCTCCTCGCGCTGATCAACCGCTGTCCGCGCCTCGCGAGTGGCTTGGGACTGATACTTTTCCTGGCGGCGTGCCTCACCCTTTCCCAGTATCTCACCGGCGTCAATCTGGGCATAGACGAGCTTTTTGTGGATCACTTCATTACGGTGAACACCACTTTTCCGGGCCGCATGGCCCCGAACACGGCCCTGTGCTTCATCCTTTTTGGCGTTTTCCTTTGCCAGTCCCACCTGGGCCGCTGGGGCGCAACGACCTCCAGCACCCTCTGCTCGATCGTGGCCTCGCTCGGCTTCGTTACCCTGGTCAGCTACCTTGCGGGAATCGACAGCGCCTACAGTTGGGGCCAGATGACCCCCATGGCCGTCCATACGGCGGCCGGGTTCTTCGTCCTCGGCCTGGGAGGGATCGCCCGCGACGTGGTCCAGTTGGAGGGACTGCGCCGCCGGGTTTCTCTCGCTCCCTTGCCAACCGGGGTGGCGCTGGCGGCCACCTCGCTGTGGGTATGGCAGGCGGTGTACCACGACGAACAGACCAAGATCCGCGACCTCGTGCGGAATCAGGCCGAAGAAATCACGCGGCTCATCGGCATGGAAATCACCTATCACAACCATGCGCTCAATCGCATGGCCGCCCGCTGGGAAATCAGCGGAGGCACGAGCAAGGCCGCCTGGACTTCGGATGCGCGCGCACACCTGCGCGATTTTCAGACGGTGGCCGCCATCGCCTGGGCCGACGAAGCGTCGCGCTTGCGCTGGCTGGAGCCACTGGAAGGCAACGAGGAGATTATCGGCTTTGATTTGGCCTCGCACCCGCAGGGGCGGGCGGTGCTCGAACGGGTACGGGAAACCGGACAGCTCGCCTCCACAGATACCCTGAATGTATCCCAGATTGGCCCGGGCTTCATCGTGATTACGCCGGTGCATCGGGCAAGCGAGACGGCGGGTTATCTCGTGGGACTCTATCGGCTCGACCGTCTTTTCGATGTGCTCTCCACCGCCACGCGGGAGAACTACCGGTTCAGGGTGTGGGAAGGGAGTAGTCTCATCTTCGAGAGCGAAAAGGCGCCCTGGCCGGAGGGGGGCGGTGGCGATACGCCGGTGACGGCGAGCATGAGAGACGGCGCGTGGACCCTTCAACTGCTGCCCAAGCCGGTATGGCTGGCCAGCCAGCGCTCGAACCTCCCCATCCTGATTTTATTTTCCGGGCTTTTTCTTTCCGCGGCGACGACGATTGCCCTGTTTCTATTGGAGGCTGTTCAGCGGCAATATGAGGAAATTCAGTGGAGCGAGACGCGGCTCCGGCAGATTATCGACTCCGCACCCACAGGGATGATCACCGTCGATCAGGCGGGGACGATCTCCGATGTGAATCCGGTCGCCCTGGGGCAGTTTGGCTGCGAAAGAGAAGCGATTGTGGGACGGCCCCTGCACGGCTTTATTCCCGGCGCGATGGAGCCCGCGCCGCAGGTGGAGGACCGACCGGAGGAGGCAGGCCGGGCGATTCGCCCTGCGGGCGAGGTTCGGGAGCGAACCGCCATCAAACTGAACGGCGAGACCTTCCACGTGGAAATTGCCCTGGCGCCCTTTGAATCCCGAGAAGGGGTCCAGGTACTGGTGCTCGTCACCGATACCACCGAGCGGGATGAGGCGCGGCGCAAGCTCGAAGCCCACACGCGCGAACTGGAGTCCACCAACCGCGATTTGGACGACTTCGCCTATGTGGCCTCCCACGATCTTCGGGCCCCCCTGACCGCCATCGCGAGTCTCGTGCACTGGATCGAGGAGGACACCACCGGCCTGCTCCCGCCGGGGAGCGCGAAGCATCTCGCGCTGATAAAAAACCGTGTGGTGCGCATGGGGAAGCTGCTGGAGGACTTGCTCGACTACTCCCGCGCCGGCAGACTGGCGAATGAGACGGAGCTTGTAGACACGGCCGAGATGGTGAGCCAGGTGACCGATCTGGTGCGGGGGGCCGCACCCGTGACGATACGGACGCAGGGCCTGCCGGCTTTCGATACGGTCCGCACGCCCCTCCATCAAGTGTTGCGCAATCTGATTTCGAACGCGATCAAGCACCATGACGGGGACGAATGTGTGCTCGAGATCGCCGCCTTCGAGCAGGGGGAGTTTTATGTATTCCGCGTGGCGGACGACGGCCCCGGGATTCCGCGCCAGTATCACAAGAAGGTGTTCAGCATGTTTCAGACCCTTCGCCCGCGGGATGAGGTGGAGGGCAGCGGCATGGGGCTGGCCCTGGTCCGAAAAGTTGTGGAACGCTACGGCGGCCATGTCCAATTGCTTGAAACCGAGGGACGGGGCACGACCGTCGAATTCACCTGGCCGAAAGCGGGCAAAGGAGCGTGATTTCAATGTCAAGACCGAGAGAAGTGAAGATTCTGTTGGTGGAGGACGACGAAGTCGATGTGATTCGGGTCCAGCGCGGCTTCCACCAGTTGCGGATCGCCAATGAGATTGTGCGCGCCCGGGACGGCATCGAGGCGCTTGAAATCCTGCGCGGCGCGGGGAGCGAGGCCCGGCTTGAAACCCCCTTTCTTGTGCTGCTGGACATCAACCTCCCCCGGATGACGGGGCTTGAGTTTCTGGCGGCGCTTCGGGCGGACGAAGCGTTGAAGGTCACCGTGGTGTTCGTGCTGACCACCTCCAAGAACGACGAGGACCGGCTGGAGGCCTACCGGCACAACGTGGCCGGGTTCATGCTCAAAGACGAGGCCGGGCGGGAGTTCGTCAAGGCCATGGAGATGTTGGCGTGTTACTGGCGTGTGGTAGAATTACCCTGAATATCTTTACGGAAGTGGCGATAAGGCGTTGAACTAGAACCAGAGGCGGCCGATGCTGAGCATTCTATTGATTGAAGATGACGAGGTTGACCGCCTTCGGGTGCGGCGGTATTTGAGCGAGGGGCCCGAGGCCTGGGCGCGGGTCGACGAGGCAGATTCACTCCAGAAGGGTATGGCCAAGCTCGCCTGCAATACCTACGATTGCCTTCTCCTGGATTTGCACCTGCCCGATGGCGACGGCATGGACTTTATCGAGACCCTGCAACGGGAATCCGATACCTCGCCGGCCATCGTACTCCAGACCGTGGAAGACGACGAGGCCCTCGGCATGCGCGCGCTGGAGCTGGGGGCGCAGGACTACCTGGTGAAGAGCGCCATCAACGCGCCGCTGATGCTGAAGACCATACGCTACGCCATACAGCGCCACGGCCTGCTCCGGGAGAAGGATCGCCTGGTAAGTGAGTTGCAGGACGCCTTGAGGAACGTGCAGATTCTGCAGGGGCTCCTGCCCATTTGCTCCTCCTGCAAGCGCATCCGCAATGACAACGGCTACTGGCAGCAGGTGGAAGAATATTTCACGCGCCACTCAAACACGAAATTCTCCCACGGCATCTGTCCCGAGTGCGTGAAATCGCTCTATCCCCGATCCGGCTAGCCTGCGGCGGCCCGACACGCCGGGGCCGGTCAGCGAGCGTGAACCACCACCCGGTTGCGGCCTGATGCCTTGGCCGCGTAGAGCGCCTCGTCGGCCAGCCGCAGCAGCGTTTCGCCCGTCGCGTATTCGCCCGACTTCACAATCCCCATGCCAACGCTGACCGAGACGCTGAGGGCTTCGTTCCCCGCCGTAACGGGCACGGCCGCGATGCTCCGGCGAAGGCGATCCACGGCGGTTTCCGCTTCGGCGATGTTGTCCATCGCGAGGACCACCAGAAACTCTTCTCCCCCGTAGCGGCCCAGGGCATCGCCCTTGCGCACAACCTCGGCGAGCCTGCGCGACACCTCGCGGAGGACTTCGTCGCCCGCCAGGTGACCATGGCGGTCGTTGACCTGCTTGAAGTGGTCAATGTCGATCATCAACGCCGCCGCGGGATGGCCTGCGCGTTGCGATCGGGCAAGTTCCTTGTCCAGGATTTCGAGGATCGTGCCCCGATTCCACAGACCGGTCAACACATCGTGGGTCGCCTGATGTTCCAGCGCGTTCCGGGCCTCGCGCAGCTCCGCATTGAGCTGGTAGAGTTCTTCGTAAAGCCGGCTCTTTTCCAGAATAACGCTGAGCTGGGTTGCGATGCGCAGGAAAAGGTCCTGATGGAGGTTTGCGTAAGTGTGGGGCTTCCTGCTGGAGAAGAAGAGGAATCCAACGGGCTTTCCCATGGCCACCAGGGGACAGGTCAGGCTGGAACGGATACCCTCGGCATAGGCGAGTCGGCTGGACTCGGAGCAGGGATTCTCCCGGCAATAGGACTCCAAATCGTTGAGCAAACGGGGCTTGCCGCTCTGAAGAATCTGCTGAAGGCTGCTGTGCTCGATGTTCTGGGCATACCCGATTGCAATTTTCACGTCGGAGGAGTCTGAGCGCGCCCAGTGTGACCGTAGAACGGCGCCGTCCTCCTCCAGGAGGGCCAGTCCGATGCGATCGAAGGGAATGATCGGGCGGAAGGAATCGTAAATGTGGTCCATCACTTCCCCGATGAATACACCGTGATTGACCCGCTCCGCAATTTCCAGGAGCCGCGCAAGCTCGTGGTAGCGGCGCTCCATCACGCGGGAGAGATCCACCAGGGCGGTCCCCAACTCGCCCAGCGGCCCGTCGCCACCGTCAAAATTTCGGTCACCGAACTCGAGACGCTGCATGGCGAGCACGTATTCTTTGTACTCTTTGAGCCTCGGGTCGCTTTGGTCGCTGTCCGTCATCACTTTCTTCCCTTGCGCTGGATGCACCGGAGGGCTGGCCTGGGACGTCCCGTTTCTTCTCAACAGTGACAGCAGGGCACCCGCTGATACTGTTTGAATACGTGTTTGAGATGCCTGACCCCGGTCAAGGGCACAATCTACGGGAAAATCCCGCAGCTTTGCAAGCTATGTGCGGGAAAGTCCCGGTCTTCGAGGGGGGCGCACGCCGCTCCCGGCCGAAACCGGGGCCCAACCACTGGATTAATCGAAAAGATGCGTTAGTATGATGTCCCGCACTGCCGTGCATGGAAGAACCGGTGTCGGGTCAGACGCGGGAGACTTGCACACCAGCAGGGGCATCTCCTTTCGGGTTTGCCCCACGCGGCCGTGGGAGCCGCGCACGAGGGAGGCATCCAGGGGGATCACGTCCATAAGCGTGCGGAAGCCGAGTTTTTTCTTGAGCAGACGCCAGACGATGTGGGCGGGGGGAAAAGCCAGCTTTGGATCGAGGAAAAGCTCCACGGGGTCGTAGCCCGGCTTGCGGTGAATGTCCACGCACCGGGCGAAATCGGGGGCGCGGGCGTCGTCCCGCCAATAGTAGTAACTGAACCAGCGCCGCGCCTCGCTGACGAGCACCAGATCGCCGCTGCGCTCGTGGTCGAGGTGGATGGCGGCCTGGCCCGCGCGGTCCAGCACCTGCTCCACGCCCGGGACGGCGCGGAGGAGATCGTGGTAGTAGCCGATGCGCGACGGATCTTTGATGTAGACATGGGCGAGCTGGTGATCCGACACCGCGAAGGCGTCGCTCGCGCCCGCGTCGAGGAGTTCCAGACCTTCTTCCTCGCGAATGCTGATAGCACCCGCTTCGCGGAGGATGCGGTTGGGGTGGACGGCGTCGTCCACGGGCTCGATACCATATTCGCTGACGATGATGGGCCGCACGCCCGCGCCCTGGAAGTAGTCCAGGAGCTGACCCACGACGCCATCGAGTTCGCGGACGTATTTCGGGATGTCCGCGTGCTCCGGCCCGAGCTTTTGCAGGCAATAGTCCAAGTGGGGGAGATAGACCAGGGTAAGACCGGGGCGCTGCTTCTTGTGGCAATAGATGGTGGCGTCGGCAATCCACTGGGTGGATTTGATGGACGAGGCCGGGCCCCAGAAGTTGAAGAGGGGGAAGGTGCCCAGCTCCGCCTGGAGTTCATCGCGCAGGTTCTGCGGGGACGAGTAGCAATCGGGAATCTTGCGTCCATCGGCCTTGTAAATCGGGCGCGGCGTGACGGAATAGTCCACGGAGGAATACATGTTGTACCACCAGAACATGTTCAGCGTGGTGCAGGAAGGATCGCGGTCACGGGCGATGTCCCAGACCTTCTTTCCTTGCACGAGGGGATTGGACTGCTTCCAGAACTGGACCTCCGAAAGCTCTCGGTTGTACCAGCCATTGCCCACGATACCGTGCTCATTCGGTTGCAGGCCCGTGAGCATGGAGGATTGCACCGTGGTGGTGACGGCGGGGAAGGAGGGCTCCAAATGTCGGAGCTCGCCCGCCTTCACGAAATCGCGAATACGCGGACAGGCGTCGCCGATGAGAGATTCGGTCAGGCCGACGGCCAGAATGACCGCCGTGGGGTGGTGGGTCGTGTTCATGTGCCGGCAATTCTCCGGTGTCCCCAGACCGTTACGGCGAAGCACGCGAGGGCAACCAGCGACAGCCAGGGAAAAGGGGTCAAGGTCAGGAAAAAAGCGTCTAACAGGGATATGCCCGCGAGCCAGCCCAGCACGGCGGGGACGACCCGGGGCGGCGATTGCCAGATAAAGCGCGCGGAGCGAATGAGCCACAGGTTCAGGATAAGCATGGCGGGGAGTGTCCAGCGCCAGTCGGGGGTGGGCATGAACCACAGCGCGGGAAGGGGGATTAGCACCAACGTCGCAGCGAGCCAGCGACGGAAACCCAGGCCGCCAGAGACTTCCTTTTGTGCGACGAGGGTTAGGGCGATGATGTAGATGGCGAGGAGGGCGGCGCAATTCATCAACGCCCAACCTATTGTAAAGATCACTTCATAGTTTTCGGTTTCATTCAGGTACTCATTTGATGTTGCCGTTACTGCGGCTGCACCGGCAATGTAAACCAGGGCGCGACACAAGCCCATGAACACGAGGGAGCCAGACCATCGCTTGTGGAAGTAGTTATAAAGTGTGATTGATGCAATTAACGCTAGCCCCGGCAGAATTGCCCATGGAACCCATAGAATTAGGATCAGCATTCCGCCGGAAAAACATATTGCGGTGAAGCTCCTTACGTCACCTACACTGAGTGTACCCGATGGTATGGGGCGCTGGGGGCGCTCGACGCGGTCAATACTTCGATCCAGTAAATCGTTTAGGGCCATTCCGGCGATGTAAAAAAGCGACACGGCGAATATGGCCGCGAATACGAGCGCCCAATCCAGCGATGTCGGCCCAACTGCCAGCGCCGCACCCACCAGAACATTTGAGAACACCGTGGGGAGGTTGGAGATCCGCGCAAGTTGCAGATAGGCCTTGAACTTCGGAGGCATTTAGACGGTCCCTGTGCATGGGCAACGCTGAAAGACATCAGAGAGTGCAGCTTTTAACCACAAAGAACACAAAGAACACAGAGAAAGAAATCCTTTGTGCTCTTTGCGTTCTTTGTGGTTAAAGATCTTCATTTCGCTGTCGTATCCATCACCCACTGCATTTCCTTCGCGATTCCCTCGGCGAGATCGTCCACGCGCAGTTCCACTGGCAGCACGTTCCAGGCGTAGGTCTCGACTTCGAAGTGTTTGCAGTCGGTGAACTCCGCCACGTGCTGGAGGCACTTGCGCACCTCGTCCTGCGTGGCGCGGAGGTGGCCGAAGCGCTCGAGGAAGAGGGGCACGTGGAAGTGGGTGCGCAGGGTCAGCTCCGCGAGGGATTCGCCGGTGATAGCGTCCAGCGCTTCGGGGAGGTCTTCGTAGAGCGTCATTTCGCCGGGGTGCAGCGCATTGGTGACGGCGGTCTGGTGGAGGTAGCGCGGCTCCTGGAAGCCCGCGAGCTGTGCAAGGGCCTCCGAATTTCGGCTCGAATCCAATCGGGAGAAATCCGCTTCCACCGCGGATGAAATCTGCACCTTGCCCACACGCAGGCCGGCATGCTGATAGGCCAGGAGAACATCGAGCTGATCCTCGCCCATGACGGCCGCATGGCACACGTCGTGGCACACGCGGAGGTAGCGGGTAATGTGGGCCTCGTTCCCGTGACTAAACAGGTGCTCGTGAAAAAAGCGGATGATGTCCTCGCTCGTATCCAGCATGCAGCCGGGCTCGGGCTCGATGTCGAGGTGGATGCAGTGGCCGGTGGCGGCTTCTTCCCGCGCCAGGTGATCCACCAGCTCCAGCAGATGGCGCGCGGCCGTGCGCAGGGTTAGTTCGTCGTCCTCGCCCGGCCAGCCGATGGGCAGGCTCGAAATGCTCCCCTCCGCCTCCTTCGGCAGCAGCCGCCCGAGAATGCGCACCAAGTCCTTCGTATAGTCCAGCCGCTCCAGGTCGGCCCAGGTGGGCTTGTAGACCGCATGCTTCACCACCGCCTGGTGAAAATCGCCGTAGGGGAAGCCGTTCATCGTATTCACGCACAGACCGCGCTCCGCGAGCCAGTCCGCCAGGGCGCCCGCGCGGTCGTGCTGCACGACCTCGCGCGCGGCCGAGGCGGGCAGCCACAACCCCACGCCCATGGGCTTATCGGGCGACACGCGCGCCTTCACGGCGACGGCGTAGCGCTCCAGGTTTTCGAGCGTGGTGGCGTAGTCCGTGCCCGCGTGGATGTTCGTGCAGTAGCTGAGGGGATTGTCGTTGGTAAACATGTGATCTCGACTGGGGTGACGGGAAATGAAATGTGTAGGCCATTATAGTGGGGCGGGGCCGTGCGTTGCACGAAGTGGGCGGGGAGATTTGGTTTGCAGTGGGTCGCGCGATGATGCGATGGAGGGCAGCTATGGGATTACCCCCTGCCCCCCCGTAAGCGGGCTTACCCCCCCTGCCCCCCCGCAAGCGGGGGGGACCAAGAAGTTCGCTCCAGCGAGTGAAGACGGCCTCGTAAGCTCTGGGGTTCCGAGGGGCCACCCGAGCGAGAGAAATCCCCCGCTTGCGGGGGGAGGGGTGTACTACATGCACGTCCGGCGCCGGACTATTTCCAGCAATGGGTGGTTTCCCTTTGTGCGTTCACCGGCTGCGGGGTGTCTGGCGGTGTCTGGACAGGGTAACCGGTATGCCTGTCCGTGGAGTCCGCCAGCGCACTTCCCGCAGGAGCGTTGGACGCGTGGAAGGGGCGAGTGTCCGATCGGAACCTCACCACCCACTGCTTCTATATATATGAATGGCGCGTTGCACTTATTTGGGTGGCGGGCGAGCGGGATGTTACTCTCTTTGAACAACTTGGGACGAGGCTCACCAGGTTGCGGAGCGGAATCAACCGGGTATTTAACTCGTTGGGGAAGAGGACTGAATCATGGAAAGTCGCAAGGTTCGCTGGGGCATCCTCAGCACCGCCGAAATCGCCACGAAAGTCGTCGCGGGTTTTCACGACGCGGCCAACGCCGAAGTCGTGGCTGTGGCCAGTCGCTCTTTGGACAAGGCCCAGGCCTGGGCAACGGCCCACGGCGTGCCCAAGGCCTATGGGTCCTACGATGAGTTGCTGGCCGACGACAGCATCGACGCCGTCTACATTCCCCTGCCCAGCGCCCTGCGCAATGAATGGATCAAGAAGGTCGCCGAAGCGGGGAAGCACGTCTACGCCGAGAAGCCCTTTGCCGACGGTATTGAAGAGGCCATTGCGGTGTGTCGCGACAAGGGCGTGCAATTCATGGACGGCACCATGTGGGTCCACAGCACGCGCACCCACGACATCGAGCGGCGCATCGCGGCGGGCGACATTGGCGCGGTGCGGCGCGTCACTGCCGCATTTACCTTCAAGTATCCCGACAAAGCCTGGCTTGAAGGGGGCAACGGCCGCACCGACAAAACCCGCGAGCCCATGGGTTGCTTCGGCGATCAGGGCTGGTATCCCATCGGCGCCATTCTATGGGCCTATGGCTACGCCCTGCCCGAGCGCGTGCAGATGAACTACATCTCCAAAAACACCGTGGACACTATCGTCGGCTGCGGCGGCACCCTCTGGTTCTCCGACGGGCGCATGGCCACCTTCGACAGCGGCTGTATTTTGCCCCACCGCTCCCAGTTTGAAGTCGTCGGCGAGACCGGGCTCATCCGCGTGGACGATCAGGTCGGCGGCCAGGGAAGAAGTGGCAACTTCGCCGCCTACGAAGGGCGCTTTGTGGGCAGCGGACACTATTTCCTCGGCGATGTCATGGGCAAGGATGTGGAAGTGAAGGTCGAACCCTGCGATCATGTGGTGAAGTTGGTGGAGACCTATTCGGGGATCGTGCTGAACGGGAAGGTTGATGGGCAATGGCCCGAGCGGACTTTGGCGTGTCACCGGGTTATGGCGGCATTGTTCGCATCGGCGGAGGGGGGATGTGGGGTGGTGGCGGTGTAGGGGGGGTATGGCAATCGGTGGGAGAACGGGGCATCGAAATCCGCCCCGAAGGGCTCTCTCGTTCCAGATCCGGTGCTGCCAAGGTTGGAAGATGGGCGGAATCGTGTGCCGAAGCTGGCAGAAACCACCGTGTCGTAAGTCCCTACCTGCCAACGAGGACGAATTTTCGGGGACCATAATTTCGAGCAGCGAGTGAATGACTCAACCGTTATGGGGATGTCGAAATGAACGGCGTGTCATACTCATCGTGGTGTATGTCCAACAAGAGGGTTCGACCATTTGGTGAGCCGAAAAAGAGGTCCGATGAAAATAGAGTCTCTAACGATGAACGGTTTTCGGTGCTTTGACCAAGGGGGCCAGACGATCCACCTAGATAACCTGACTTGCTTCGTTGGGCCGAATGCATCTGGAAAAACAGCCGCAATGATGGCCTTGGCACGGCTATTCGGCGAGTCGACGGGACAGCGCCAAGTTGTTCCATCCGACTTCCACCTTTCGTCTGGCGAAAGCCTCAAGGACAAGCCGTCCCGCGCCCTGAGCATAGAGTGCCGCCTTGCGTTCCCCGAACTTGAAGAGGACCGAGTGACGGCGTCTACGGCAGTACCCGAAACGTTCAATCAAATGATTGTGGGAGAGATCGGTGGCACGCCCTATTGCCGCGTTCGGCTGGAGGCGACATGGACAGACGACGGTACGGCAGAAGGTGATGTGGAGCAGTCCATCTGGTGGATTCTGACCGACTCGGACGACCCAGTGACGATGAAAGACGAGAACCGTTGTAGAGTCCAGGCTGGAGATCGTGGCAAGGTGCGGGTAGTGTACGTTCCGGCTGCTCGTGACCCTAAACAGCTGATGCGGACAACAACCGCAACAACGTTCGGAAGACTGCTTGACGCTTTGGATTGGAACGGGGCTGAGGAGTCCCTGAAGAACAAGCTCGTAGATATTCAGGAAGAACTAGGGGAAGTTCTCGGCATCCAGACTATGAATTCCGAGATCCAAAAATCTTGGCGGGGATTCTATGATGGCCGTGTTGCCCGGAGCCTGTCGTTTCAGATATTGGAGGAAACTCCCGCCGCCCTAATTCGGCATTTGATTCCTGTTTTCAATCCTGGTGAAGACGGTCAAACCATGGGGGCGGATGACTTGAGCGACGGCCTACGGTCGTTGTTTGCCCTCTCCCTATCACTTGGACTCTTCCGTATAGAGGAGTTATTAAGAACTGACGCGGAGACAAAGGGCTTCAGCCCAGAATTGGCAGAAAAGCTACCCGTCCTAACGTTGTTCGCCGTCGAGGAGCCAGAAAATCACCTATCACCGCACTACCTGGGCCGTATCGTGTCGGAGTTGATGAAAACCGGTGCCGGAGACTCAGCGCAGGTAATCATAACGAGCCATTCACCTTCCATTCTTGGGCGTATTGAACCCGATGATGTTCGGTATTTCCTTGGGCATGAGCAGTCCCGTTCGACACGGGTAATGTCCATTCCACTACCGACAGATAAATCTGATGAGTCTTTCAAGTACGTTCGTGAAGCAGTTCGCGGCTTTCCAGAACTCTACTTTGCCAGACTCGTCATTCTGGGCGAAGGACCATCGGAAGAAATCGTTCTTAAAAAGCTGTTTGAGGTGAGCGGATCACCTCTTGACACGCATTTCATTTCGGTGGTTCCCCTCGGCGGGAAACACGTCAACCATTTTTGGAGGCTTCTGCATGGGCTGGATATTCCGTTCCTGACTTTACTTGACTTGGATCGTGAAAAGGAGGGGGCCGGTTGGGGGCGAATTCAGTACGTTCGTGACCAACTGGTGGCGCAGTTTGGCATGGGGCACGAACGCCTACGCTATACGAATGCAAAAGGAAAAACAGTAAATCTTGAGGATGAAACGTGGAAAAAGGTTTCCGATCGTCCTTCCAATGAAATCGATAATCTTGAAAAATGCCTCAGAATGTTCGCAGAGCACTTCGATATATTCTTCTCGTCTCCACTCGATTTGGACTTCGCCATGCTGGAGGCTTTCACCAAAGCTTACGTGAGCTTGGCTCCCGCTCGTAGGGGGCCACGACTTCCCGAAAAAGAGGACCCAGAATACCAAGTTGCCATCAACCGTAGGATGAAACAGGTTCTTTCGGCAGATGCCGACAAAGCTCCAGATTCTCTCGGTGAGACTTATAGCCCGGAACAGCAGAAGCTATTCGCGTGGTACAAGTATTTGTTCATAGATGGCTCAAAGCCCGTGACCCACATGCAAGCCCTCGTAAAGATTAAGGAGCATGAACTTCGAGAAAAGATGCCCGCCGCCCTGAAGAATCTTGTCGCTCGGGCGCGGGTTCTTGTCGCCCAGAACAACGGTGATGGCTGATGGCGCTCATTCAGCCTGAACTCTGGGTTCCCGCTGGCGTTGATTCCTTAGAGCCAGCGGCCAGTCGAGTGGTTCAATCATGCCAGAATGCCCTTGTAACGGCTGGGCCAGGCGCTGGAAAGACGGAACTTCTTGCCCAGCGGGCGTGTTTTCTGCTTGATACGGGTACCTGCAAGTCTCCTTATCGAATTCTTGCTATATCCTTCAAGCGAGATGCCGCAAAAAACCTTAGCGAGCGTGTGCGAACACGGTGCGGCGACAGGGCCCAGCGTTTTGATTCGTTCACTCTTGATGCCTTTGCCAAAGGCCTGGTTGACCGGTTCAGGCTATCCTTGCCCAAGGAGTGGCGTCCGAAAGCCGATTACGAGGTAATGGTCCGCTCGCCGGATGTTAACCGAATTCGCGCGTGGCTGAAGAACGTCGGATTGCCCACAGGCCATTCTGGACCCGACATAAGTCATCTGCCTGACGGTGAGCTAAAACGTAGATTCGAGACCTTTACCTACGGTTCGAGGCTTCCTTACGACAGCCCCGATGTGGATCCGTTAGACGCGCATTTCGGGCGCTTGTGGTGGCAAGAGCAACTGACTAGGCCCGCAGGTCAAGAGAGCCTGATGTTTCCGATGTTGAATCGTTTGGCGGCGTACCTTCTGAGGAGCAACCCAAAGCTGACGCAGGCTCTCCGGACAACCTACACGCATGTTTTTCTTGACGAGTTTCAGGATACCACCGCTTCACAGTATGACTTAGTTCGTGCTGCCTTTCTCGGGTCGGAATCGGTATTGACCGCCGTCGGGGATAGCAAGCAGCGCATCATGGTATGGGCGGGGGCGATGACAGAGGTGTTCGATACTTACATGACTGACTTTGAGGCGGTTTCTCATGAATTGGTTAGAAACTACAGGTCTGCGCCTGAGTTAGTCCAGATGCAGCAAGTCATAGCAATGGCAATAGAGGCGGATGCGCCCCAAGCTCAGGCTGCAAAAGTGGACGCGAGTGGAAGTTGTTCTATCCTTGAGTTTAAGAACCCCAAGGCTGAGGCTGAATATGTGGCTGAGTTGATCGCTTCAGGCTTGCGCGATGAAGATATGAAACCACGGGATTTCTGTATTATTGTTCGTCAACGAACAGGGGAAATGGTTGAGACGCTAAAGAAAGCGCTGTCCAAACGTGATATTCGACTTCGTGATGAGTCTCAACTACAAGATCTGTTGATTGAACCGGTAGTCCATTTCCTTCTTGCAGTACTCCGGTTGAGCACCAGAAACCGGGACGCAGAAGCCTGGGACATCCTAACAAGTACTATTTCAATGCTCCTTGGTCTGGATGAAAATGCCGACACGGCGCAGATTGAGAAGAGATGCGTGGCGCTCGTACAGCATGCCAGGGAAACTTTGACGTCTGGGCAATATGTCGAGGGGCTACTGACAAAATTGATTGAAATGGTGGGTGAAGCCCACTTTCGAGCTGTATACGGACAATATCGAACGGGTGCATTTCTGAATTCCACAATCAACAATTTTGCCGATGAATTGCAGGTCTCGATGGGAGCTTTTGCTTCGGCTCGTGAGGCTGTCGATGATTTGGTTGGCGTTGACGTGGTTCCGGCAATGACCATTCACAAGAGCAAGGGGCTGGAATTTCACACGGTCATCTTCCTCGGATTGGAGGACAGTCAATGGTGGTCTTTCAGAAATCAACCTGACGAAGAGAAACGGGGCTTTTTCGTCGCGTTCTCCCGTGCCATTGAACGAGTGTATTTCACTTACTCTGATGTGCGAGATGAACGCTGGGGACGAAGGCCGCAGGGAAATAGCAGTATTAATGAACTTTACGAAATTCTTAGACGAGCTGGGGTTCCTACAGTGGACTGTAGGTGATGGACTTCCATTCTAGAGGATACATTCATCAATTGGGACGACTTTCAAACCTGCCGTAACCGACATTACATAGATTCACGCCAATTGATTCTAGTGGTTTCCAGGTTCGCTGTGCCGTCACTTCGGGACTGGGACTTGCGGATTGCGGTGGGTTGGTCGCGATGATGTAGAAGCGGGGCTCCGGGGGGGCTGCATTTTCTGGAGGTGAGGGGTGAAGGGTTGCCTGGTTGTTTGGGGTGCCGTTGGGGCGTATTCTTTGGGTGCGCGGACACAGCTTCCGCTTGAGGTCATGCGCCTCGAAGAGTGTGAATCGGATATACGGTGGGGATTTGATCATGACTTTTCTCTGGGTCACCATGGTGAGTGCGTTTGTGAGTGTGGTCGCCAACCGTCTGGATCGTTGGTGGTCGATTCGAAGCGCGCTCAGTATCAAGGCAGCATTGTCTGACGAAACCAACCCCCAAAGAGCGATGCGGAGTGCTTCCAATTCCGTTGAGCTTGGTGGACCAATGAGGAATCATATCGTTCTCACGGTAGTAGCCTCGAATAAGGGAGGCGAAGATATTACGATTTCTAGGGTTGAAGCGGTACTCCCAAAGAAACACGTGTTTGCTCTTAGACACGATCCTGAAGATGGCTCACCCAGTAGGCCGGAGTACACTCTCGAATCGGGAGGGCCGAGAGGCCGATGGAGTGCACCTCTCGGCTATGAGGGAATCGCTGAAATAGAATCCATTCGACTTTGCGACGGAAATGACCGAACGTGGAACGTGCCTGAGAAGTACGTTACATATATCAGAGCGAACGCTCGTGTGGCACTTCGGAAGAAGGAGGCCGAGGAAGCGATTTCCTCGTTATCACCTCCACAGCAGCCACAGGCAAAAGACCACGGTGATAACGCAGAGGACCACAACAATCCCGAGTAGCGGGTCGGATTGGCCGGGGAGGGCGTCGGAGCGGAGCTCCGGGGACTGCATTTTCCGCCCAGGCGGATCTGCGACCCGCCTGCGGCGCGTCTGCGACCCGCCTGCGGCGCGTCTGCGACCCGCCTGCGCGCGTCTGCGACCCGCCTGCGCGCGTCTGCGACCCGCCTGCGCGCGTCTGCGACCCGCCTACGGCGGACTACGCTATGTCGCCACTTCGTGGCTAAGAGTTGCGGGTTGGGTCGGTTTGGTCGAATTTGGTCGGGGATGGCGTCGGAGCGGCGTTCCGGGGACGGCATTCTCCGCGCAGGCGTCCCATCACCCATAAGCTTCGTCGCAGGCTCCTACGCGTATGGGTGGCACCCGTGGTGAGCGTGGTTGGTTTTGGGCGGTTGTGGTGTTCACCGGGGCGGCAGGGACGGGAGGGACGTAAGGGACGTAAG
>JAEUWI010000042.1 GCA_016791475.1 Candidatus Hydrogenedentota bacterium | reverse complement strand
AAAATATCGGACGCCGTGGATGCACTCAAAATACTGGCCACCGCACAGGCTGCACCAAACTGGGGATAGCTCAGCGCTTACGGACACCTTCAAGTTCGCGGATTTCCAGGAGCAGAACCGCGACGCGATCCTTCTTTTCGTGGTCACCGTGGACAAGCGCCTGCAGGTGATCACGACGGAACGACCGCCCGCGCCGCTTCCGGGGCAGCGGTTGATCTACCTGGCGTAGGGTGAACGATCAGTCCCTGGAACGTGCTATGCTTGGCGTAGCTAAGGAATTGATCGGGCTGGAGTTTTCTCCAATCTACGGATCAACACGAGCAAACGGAATAGGGAGGCAATGAACGATGTGGGTGGCACTGGTACTGGCAATCGGGGCGCTGGCGGCGGAAGGCGAGACATCGGAAATAACGACCGTGAAGACCCTGCAGGACGGCAATGCGCTTTATGAGGTCACGGGGTGGGTGGAGCGGGAGACCATCACCAGTGGCGAGCGGAAGGGGATCTACACGGAGTGGGCTCACATCAAGATCTTGCGCAAGGGCGGTGGGGCAACGTGGGAAGGTCCATTCAAATACGATATTGGTATTGACGCGTTGGTTGTGACCGGAGAAAGCCAGTTCGCAACGGTTTCCCAGTTTCCAATGAGCATGGGACATAGGGTTGTGAGGTGGCAAATCTCTGATGCGCTTGTACCCGCGGCGCTGGAGGAGATTAATTGCTATTCGCCCTACCTTGCACCCAATCGGAAGTGGGTGTTTTACAATCATTGGTATCCGCGCATGGGAACGCCGGAGGAATGCAAGCACACAAGCACCTGGATGTTGGACATCACACAGCCCGAGTTTAAGCCAGTGTTGGTATATCCGCCCGATAATGCGACAGGGGTCGCCCCCGATGGACGTATTCACAGTGCGCTGATAAGTGGTTCCGCCCCGCTATGGAGCGCAGATTCTCGCAAGCTATACTACTTCGACAGGCTCTCCGAGGAACACAATTGGGAGGGGGCCGTCGTGTCCCTGGTGGAGATTCAAATCGGCCAGGATATGACCATCGAGAAGACGACCGCCTTCCCGATTAAGTTGGAAGACTTCGCGAGGCCGGGCGCGGATCTTACAAAACTGGCCTTTTACCCGGAGGAACTTTATTGGGCCGGGGAAGGGGTGATTGGCGGGACGTTGAGCGCGGAACGACGGTGGAAAAGCGAGGCGTTTTTGATGTCGGTCACGGGGGAGTATGTAGACTCAAGTGATAGGGAAAGCCAAACGCGCGAGTCTACGGACGGGGTTCAAGTTGAGAAAACGGAACCCCGTTCAGACGGATGACAGCCTATACCGCCAGCGTCTCGTCCGAGGGAGTCTCGAAAGCAGCGTCGCATACTTTTCGTACGAATGCGTATACGTGGTCGCCATAGCGTTCCAAGAGCATCGATTGGAGTTCACGCCGGGTATGTGCGGCACCCACGATCTCGCCTCGCCGAACCGCGACATACTGACCGGAATATTGAGCGATGAGCTGATCGCGGTGTTGCAGAAAAAAGTTTAGATCCTGAAGTGGCTTATTCAACGACTCGGTAGGATTGGAAATCGCGGACTTCAATGTTGGATACTCCATTTGTCGTTCAATCTCCAGACAAAAAAATTGTACAGCAATTATCAGAAAACTGCAATCAGCCTTGTCTGCACGCTTGACTGCGGGGGCTCAGAGGGCCGATGAAATGGGGTGGCGAACTTTTGGCTGGGAGTTTCTGGGGCCGTACGTGGACGGAAAGTGGTGGGTGACTGTAACCCTTGGGGCCCGGCGATTCAAACGGGCGGTGCTTGATACGGGCTCATCCAACATCATATTGCCGGGATCGTGTGAATATCCCGCAAGTCCAGATGAGCAGGTTCCGGAACAGTTGCGCATTTTTCTGTGCGGAGATTTCGATGGGGGCGACCCGGTCCTCGTTTCACCTTGCATGGGAGTAACAAGAGAGAGGATTGGAGGTGTGGGCGGCCAGCACCGTCATCATTACGAATTCTGGCTGGACTTCAACATTCCCCATTTACCCCTGCCAGACGTGGTTCCAGTCATATTCATACCAACCGCTTACCCGATCATCGGCCTTGCGCCGTTTGTCGCCTGTGGATTTTGCTTTCGCTTTGAGCGAAGTGGTGCTTGGGTGAAGCGTCCTTAGCATGGTTGGCCATACCGCCGCATATCCGTAAAACTTGCAAATTTGGGCGTCCGCACTCTATAACGTCTGATTCGGCAGCCCGTCCGGTGTCTTGGGCGCGCGTTGGGCGGTGCGGAATGCCCCGGCCTGAGTCTTGATATCCGAAATCCCTCGGAAACCAAAGGTAGAGCAGTATGTCTATTGTTAGGAATTGGCGAGGCGTAGTGCTTTCGCTGTTGATGGTCGGGGCGGGCCTGTGCGGGCGCGCGCAGTCGGCCGAGGCCCCCTTCGCCTTTCAGGAGCAGGAGCGCATCGTGTTTCTGGGCGCGACGATGCTGGAGCGGGAGCAGGAGGAGGGCTATCTGGAGACCTTACTGACGGCGCGCTTTGCGGAGAAAAGCCTGAGCTTCCGCAATCTGGCCTGGAGCGGCGACACGGTTTTTGGCGATTCCCGGGCGGCCTTCGACACCGCGAAAGAGGGCTTCGAGCGCATGGTGAAGCATGTGCACGACGCGAAGCCGACCGTGCTGGTGCTGAGCTTCGGCATTAACGAGTCTTTTGAGGGGCCGGCGGGCCTCACACCCTTTATCGACGGTTACAAGAAACTGCTGGACGCCATTGCGGACACAAACGCACGGCTGATTTTCCTGGGTGCACCGCGTCTTGAGGCGTTGGGGGCGCCACTGCCCGATCCGGCGAAGCAGAATGAGAACGTGAACCTGTACAACGAAGCCATGCGCGCGCTGGCGTCGGAGCGGGGCGGATTCTATATTGATCTTGCCGGCGAGTTGGAGGGTATGCACGCCGCCGCGCCGCTGACCTACAACACGATGCACTTCACGCCCTATGGCTACTGGGTTTTCGCGCAGGCCGTGCTCAAGGGCCTGGGCTATGAGACGCCCCGCTTCATGGCGCAGGCGATTGACGTCTTCACGCTGGCCCCGGAAGTGTTCTTTGCGGCGGACATTCCCGCCGACACACCCCCGCTGGTGCGCGCGGGGGAGACGCTTCACATGTTGCGATTCTTCGCAAACGACCCCGGCGTATACCGGCTTCAATCCGATGGTCGTGTTATTGCGGAAGCGACCAAGGCGGACTGGGAACAGGGTATTGTCCTGAACGGATTGACCGAAGTGGACCAATTTGAAGCGCTGCGTGCGGTGGTGAAGGAAAAGAACCGCCTTTTCTTCAATCAATGGCGTCCGCAAAACGAGACCTATATTTTTGGCTTCCGCAAGCACGAACAGGGACAGTACGCCGCCGAAATCCCGTTGTTCGATCCCCTGATCGAAGCGCAGGAAGCAACGATCGCGGAATTGAAGACACCAAAGCTGGCCCAATACACCATGGCACGTGTTGCCGAATAGAATCAGGGAGCACGAAACCATGCAGCACAAGAAAACCTACCTGTTGTTCACTATCGCGGCCACTGCGTCGCTGGCCGTATTCCCCGCCGCCGCGCAGAACCAGGACGCGCTTCACGAGATCCCCGCGCCGAATGTGGAGGAGGAGCTTTCCCAGTTCATCGTAGCCGATGGATTTGAGGTAAATCTCTTTGCCTCCGATCCCATGGTGGCCAATCCTATTGCGATGAGCTGGGATGCGCAGGGCCGCCTCTGGGTGGCGGGCAGTTCGATCTATCCCCACATTGCGCCGGGTCAGAAACCGGCCGATACCATCACCATTCTTGAAGACACGGACGGCGACGGTGTGGCGGATGCCTCCACGGTCTTTGCCGAGGGGCTCTTTATCCCCACGGGCATTCTGCCCGGCGATGGGGGCGTCTACGTGTGCAACAGCACGGAGATTCTCCATCTTTCCGATACGGACGGCGACGGCAAGGCGGACACGCGCCGCGCGGTGCTGTCCGGCTTCGGCACGGAAGACACACACCAGACGATCCACAGCCTGCGGTGGGGCGTGGACGGCTTCATGTACATCAACCAGTCCATTTACATCCACAGCCATGTGGAAACGCCCCACGGCGTGGAGCGGCTGGGCGGCGGCGGCATCTGGCAGTTCAACCCGCGCAGCCTGGAGGCCAATGTGCTCACGCGGGGCTTCGTGAATCCCTGGGGACACCATCAGGACGCCTGGGGCCAGTCCTTTGCGACGGACGGCGCCTATCACGACGGTATCAACCATGTGTTTCCCGGCAGCGCCTTCCTCATTTCAAAGATTACGCCTTTCCTCAGCGGGATGAATCCCGGCAGCCCGAAACACTGCGGTCTGGAGATCCTGAGCGGCAATCACCTGCCCGAAGAATGGCGCGGCAACTACATTACGAACGATTTCCGCGCCCATCGCGTGTGTCGCTTCATTGTGAAGGACAGCGGATCGACCTATACGTCCGAAGAGCAGACGGAGTTGATTAAGAGCCAGCGCGTGACCTTTCGCCCGGTGGATGTGAAAATGGGCCCTGACGGCGCGATCTACATCGCCGACTGGTACAACCCCATCATCCAGCACGGCGAAGTCGCTTTCCGCGATCCGCGCCGGGACCACGAACATGGCCGTATCTGGCGCGTTACCGCCAAGGGCCGCCCGCTGGTGCCCCGCCCCCAGATCGCGGGCGCTTCGGCGGAGGGTCTGGTGAAGTTGCTTACGAAGGACGAGGAGTGGACCCGCATTCAAGCGCGCCAGACCTTGAAGAACAAGCCCCTGGACCAGGTGACTCCCGCACTGGAAAACTGGATTGCCAAGTCGCCCCTGCAGGGCGCGGAGAAGGAACGTCAGGTGCTCGAGGCGCTCTGGACCTGGCAGACGCTCGACATTGTTCATCCCGAGTTGCTGCTGGAGGGCCTCGCCGCGCAGGATTTCCACGTACGTGCGGCGGCGGTGCGTATTCTAAAGCACTGGTTGCCGCGCCTGGAGCCGCAGCAGGAATGGCGTGATCGCGCCAAGGCCCTGGCGCTGGACGAGAGTCCGCGGGTACGCCTGGAGGCCATTCGCCTGCTGGGCAGCATTCCCAGCGCTGAGTCGGCGCTGGCGGCTCTGGAGGCCTTTAATCTCGCACGGGATCGCTATCTGGATTATGCCCTGCTGGTCACACTCCGGGAATTGAAGTCCGAGTGGTTGCCTGAAGTGAACAAAGAGAATCCGGCCTTCACGGACAACGCCGAGCGGCTGCTTTTCGCGCTGGACGCGGTGGCGGCGGACGACGTGGTCCCCGCACTGATCCACGCCATGGCCAAGGGTCGGTTCAACGACGACCAGACGGTCAAAGCAGTCACGCTGGTAGCGACCCACGGGGATGCCGCGCAGGCGGGGACCGTGGTGGAGCAGCTTTGCACGCGACTTGAGCAGGGCGATGAGGTTGCCCTCTGGGCCTGGGAGGCGCTCTACAAAGGCACATCGGGGCGCGGTGTGATCCCGGCGAGCGGTCTGGAGCGCGCGGTCAAGTTGATTGACCGGCAGCCGGGCTACACCCAGACCCATGCGATTGAAGCGGCGGGCGCCTGGCGCATCGCCGCGGCCCGTCCCGCGCTGAATGCGCTTCTGACGAAATCCGACACGTCCACGGACGTGCAGGAGCGGGCCATTCGCGCCCTGCAGGGGATTGGCGGAGAGGAAAGCAAGGCGAGCATCCTCGAACTGTCGAGGAACCATCCGAACCGTGCCACGCGCCTGGAGGCGGTGCGGGCACTGGCGGGCATGGCGCCGGAGGACTCCGCATCGGCCGCGCTTGCGCTGATGCAGGCGGGCACGAGCGAGGGCGAGGTGAAGGCCCTGCTGGACACCTATCTTAAGAACGAGCCCGCGCTCAATGCGCTGGCGAAGCAGCTTGAAGGGCAGACGATTCCGGTGGAAACGGCGAAGCAGGCGGCGCGAACCCTCAGCAGCTCGGGCCGGAATGTGGAAAGCCTCATGGCGGTCGTGCGCACGGCGGGTGGGCTCGATGCTCTGGCGGACGCCTGGACGCCCGAGGCGATAACGGCCCTGGTGGCCAAGGTGAAGACTGAGGGTGATCCGGCCCGTGGCGAAGCGCAGTTTCGCGCGCTGGCGTGCTCCCAGTGTCATGCCATTGGCGGCGCGGGCGGACTTCTCGGGCCGGACCTTTCCAGCATCGGCGGCAGTGCTCAGGTGGACTACCTGGTGGAATCGATCCTTCAGCCCGCCAAGGCGGTCAAGGAAGGATACCACTCCATTATCGTGGAGACGAGCGACCTGGAGACCTTCAGCGGCGTGAAGATTCAGGAGAACGACACGACGATGGTGCTGCGTGATGTGAACGGCGAGCACACCATTTACAAAGACAAGATCGACAACATCGAGGAGGGTACGTCTCTCATGCCTGTGGGTCTGGCCGACACGATTCTCGAGAACGAACTGGCGGATCTGGTGAGTTTCCTCTCCTCCCTTGGGCGGGTACCTGAGTGGTCGCTCGGGACTGACAAGGTTGTCCGCGCCTGGCAGGTGCTTCAGAATACGCCGGAGGGCCTGGAGCGCCTGTTTCAGGACGGTCCGGAAGTGGTGGGCGCGGGGCACGCGGAACTCACCTGGGGCCCGGCCTACGCGAAAGTGGGTGGTGAATTGCCCCTCGCGGAGCTGCCGCTGCTGAATCACCGCTACTGGCACAACAAGGGCTACAGTGCGGCGCGTTTCAGCCTGACGGCGGCGCAGGCGGGCAAGGTGGACCTGGCGCTTGGCGTGACCGAGGGGCTGGACATCTGGGTGAATGGCGAGTTGATCCCGAGTGCGCAACTGGGTGCCGTGGAAGTGCCCCAGGGCGATTCCACTGTGACCATACTGGTGCGGCACGACGCGGCCACCGCGCCGCTTCGCGCGCAGATTAAGGAGGCCGGTGAGACGGCGGTGACGTTGAAGCTGGCGGGGAAGTAGCCGGGAAGATAGGGTTGTTGTAGAGCCCCGCAGGCTGTCATGGCTTGCGGGGCTTTTTTTTGGAGTGGACCGGGTGGACTGAGTGAACGGCGTTGACGGGGTGGCTCGTGCCAAGCCCGCGCGAGAGCTTTCTAATTCAGCCAGTTGAGGATCCCATCGGGTCCGCCCAATGGCACGGCCGCAATTCGACTACCCGCCGTCAACGGATAGGCCTGGGCGGTCCTGCACACCACGGCGGCGCGTTCCAGCGCAGATTCACCGAAGTCGTTCTCCAGCGCAGTGAAACCCTTCAAGGCTCTAGCCTCAATCTTCGCGGCGGTTTTGCACTCTATCGCGCGGAATCGCTTTGGGCCGGTCTCGATCAGCACGTCCACCTCGTCTCGTTGCTGTGTGCGCCAGAACCAGAGCGGTGGACGTCGACCGGCGTTCAGATAGTACTTTCTTATTTCCGCGACGACGAGGTTCTCCCAAACCGCGCCCCACATGGCGTGGCGCGTCACATCGTTCCACTGCGCAAATCCGAGGAGATAGAGCAGCATCCCCGTGTCGGTAAAGTAGAGCTTGGGCGTTTTCACGATGCTCTTTGCCCCGTGTGTGTGGTAGGGCTCCAGCAGGAAGACCTGACGGCTCGTTTCCAGGATGGAGAGCCACGCGCGGGCCGTGTTGGGCGCGATACCGACATCGCGAGCCAACTCGCTATAGGAGAGTAGTTGCCCGGCGCGGAATGCTGCCGCGCGAAGAAAGCGATCAAAGTCACGGAGGTTGCCGATCTGCAATATATTTCGCACATCGCGCTCCAGATAGGTGGCGAGGTAAGAGCCCAGCCAGAGCTCCCGGTCAAGATCGGGCCTGGCCACGAGTTCGGGGTAGCTCCCCCGCCAACAGAAACGGTCAATGGCGTCCAGATCCCCGTCCGCTGCCGCCTCGTCAAGCGTCAACGCGGGCAGGGATAGCACGGCGGCTCGACCGGCGAGGGATTCGCTGACACCTTCCATCATGGAAAAATCCTGTGAACCCGTGACGATGAATTGGCCGGGCTCACGGGACTGATCGACGTGGACCTTGATGGAGCGAAGGACCTCGGGTACGTACTGCACCTCGTCGATAATCAGGGGTGTTGGGTGGCGCTTCAGGAAGGCGTCGAAATCTAAGCGCGCCAGTTCCGCATCGGCGGGAATGTCAAAGGTGACGTAGTTCGCATCCGGAAAGAGATGGCGAACGAGGGAGGTCTTGCCCGATTGCCTTGCGCCGGTCAAAACGACGACGGGGAACTGGTTTACAGCGTTTCGCAGGACTGGCGCGATGTTTCTATTAATCCACATTGCATAAATTATGCAGTATGATTGCAAGATTGTCAAGGGCGGGTTGGCGAAGGAGTTTTCAGACCGATCAGGCCGATCAGACCGAATCCGATCAGTCGGATGGGTCAGATCGGTCCGATCACTCAAATTCCCATGCCGCCGGTTACTTCGAGGGTGTGGCCGGTGATGTAGCTGGCCCAGGGCGAGGCGAGCATGAGGATGCCGCCGGCCGCTTCTTCGACGGTGCCCGTGCGGCCCAGGGGGACTGACGCGCGAATGTGGTCGTGCATGTGTCCGGGGACGCCGAGGCGAATTTCTTCGCCATCGACCACGACCGATTCGCCCGATTCTTTTGCCTGGGTGAGGCGGGTTTCGATGTAGCCAAAGGCCACGGCGTTGCAGCGGATGTTGAAGGGGCCCCATTCCCTGGCGATGGTCTTGGTAAAGCCCACCATGCCCATCTTTGCGGTGGCGTAGTTCAACTGGCCGATGTTCCCGTGGAGGCCGGAGGTGGAGGAGATGTTGACGATGGAACGGGGGCTGGCTTTGCCGTGTTCCGCCTCCTCACGCTTTGCCGCATCGCGCATGTAAGGTGCGGCGGCGCGGACGAGTCGAAAAGGGGCCGTTGTGTGAACGGCCAGAATCGCGTCCCACTGCTTGTCGGTCATTTTGTGCAGCATGCCATCCCAGGTGTAGCCCGCGTTGTTAACCAGAATGTGCAATGCACCGAATTGTTCCACCGTTTTCTCAACCAATATCCGGGGAAACTCGGGATCGGTAATGTCGCCCGGAATCGCGAACGCCTCGCCGCCCCCGTTTCTGATTTCCGCAGCCACAGCCTCGGCGGGTTCGGCATCGCGATCACTGACGACGACCCGCGCGCCCTGCCGCGCGAAGAGAAGGGCCGCTGCCGCGCCTATGCCGCGTCCGGCGCCGGTGATGATGGCGGTCTGATTCTCAAGAATGGGGGACATGAGCAATCCTTTGGTGGGGTGAAGTGTCCAGTGGGGTGAAAGGCTGAATTTCCCTATTATTCCATGCATGACGTATGCCGTGAAAGGGCAGCGTCAACAAGAGAGCGCCCCCCTGAACCGTTGGTTCAGGGGGGCGCGGAACATACAGAAAGTGGGGGCGGGTTTATGCGCCCGCGGTCGTCAGCTTCGCCCAGGCGGTGCTGGTCGGGAACTGGTCGCTCTCACCGCCGCCGCCCACCGGGCTGGCGATGGTGGCCGCATTCGGCGAGTACTTCTGGAATTCCACGTGACCGTCCATGAAGAGTACGTTGGCGCCGCCGGGCACGTGATTGTAGATGGAAACGCTTTCGCCGACTACGTCCCAGGTGGTGGCCAGCGTGGACTGGGCCTTGGCCGTCGCGCCGGGGTTGTTGATATCCGTGATGAAGAAGCGTTCAATACCCTCCCGGAAGCGGTTCAGCGGAATGGTCTGGCCGGGGGTATACTTGCTGTTGCCGGGGTGGGCGAAGGTGTGGTCGCGCTCCAGCGACGCCTTCACCGCCTCCAACGCGGGAACGTTGGCGCCCGCATAGGCCGCATAGTAGGGGTTGATATTTACCGTGGTGAAGAACGCGAAGATACCGCGCGAACCGCCATCGGTGAAGGGGGAGATAACCGCATTCTCCTGGATCACATAGCCCAGATAGATGTAGGAACGGTCGGAGGTGTCGTTGGAGGGCGCTTGCACGCTGGGGATGCCCGGCGTGTAGAGGCCGTTGGACCAGTCGCCGTCGAGCTTGTCGGTGGCGAGGTTGCCGTTAACATCCAGCCACTGGCCACCGGTGCCGGTGAACTTGTCGATGTTGTTTTCCGTGTCCGACGGGCAGAAAATGATCTTGATGTCCGTGAGGTACTCGGGGTAGGTGGCTTCCATGGAGAAGAAGAAATTGCCGGGGTCCACGGACTTGGGCGGGAAGCTGCCGCCCTTGGACTCGTTGGAATACATCTTGTAGATGATGCCCATTTGTTTGAGGTTGTTCTGGCAGGAAGCCCGGCGCGCGGCTTCCCGGGCGCGGGCGAGCGCCGGCAGAAGGATTGCCGCCAGAATGCCGATGATGGCGATAACCACCAGGAGTTCGATCAATGTAAAGCCACGACGTTTCATAATTACAGGTCTCTCCCTTTCGATAGATAAATCGAAAAATGACTCCACTCGATACTGCGGCCCAATCCTCAGCTCAAGTTGCTACAGCATAGACTAGACCCGTGGATCTGTCAATCTTAATCGCACTGGGCAACAATAGCGGCTCGCCGGGCTTAATCTGTTGACACGACATGGGTTGCTTTTCTTGAATTTCGCCGATTCAAGCATCGCTCGAAGCCGGGGCGTCCGGTTCACCATGCCTGATTTGATACACTATCGGTCTTCGGCCCCATTGATGAAGGAAGTTCCCACCATGAGCCTCGATGCCACCCTGCTGCTTCATTGTCCCGATACGAAGGGCATCGTCTATGAAGTCTCGCGATTCATTTTCAGTCGCGGCGGCAATATCATTGACGCCCAGCAGCACCGGGAAGAAATCGACAATCGCTTCTTCATGCGCGTTCATTTCGATGCCAGCGAGATGGGACTCCCGCCGGAGAAGCTCCGCGAGGACCTGCGGGGGCTTGCCGCCCAGTTTCACATGGATTACCGACTGGACTTTTCCCACGAGCGGCGGAAAGTGGCCATCCTGGTGTCGAAATACGATCACTGCCTCTACGATCTCCTGCTGCGGGACCGCTACGGCGAACTCGCGGCCGACGTGGCCATCGTCGTGAGCAACCACGGCGATCTCGAGAACGTCGCGCGCCACTTTGAAGTACCCTTCGTCCATGTGCCTGTGGAACCCAGTGACAAGGCCCTGGCGGAGGCGCGCATTCTCGCCTTGATGGTCGAGAACGAGATCGAGCTGATCGTGCTGGCGCGTTACATGCAAATTCTGACGCCTGTGCTTGTGGAGCCCTTCAAGAACCGCATCATCAATGTACATCACGGCTTCCTGCCGGCCTTTCAGGGGGCCCGCCCCTACCACCAGGCCTATGAGCGGGGTGTGAAGCTCATCGGCGCCACGAGCCACTATGTGACCGCCGACCTGGACATGGGACCCATCATCGAGCAGGCGAGCGTGACCGTAAACCACAGCCACAGCGTGAAGGATCTCATCACAATGGGGCGCGACATCGAGAAGCAGGTGCTTGCCGTGGCGGTGAAGGCGCACCTGGAATCGCGCATCATGGTCTATCGGGATCGGACCATTGTCTTTGATTGATCCGTGGACCGGGCGCTGCGCAGATACTTCGCCACGCGCTTGCGGAGTTCTTCGAGGAGGAGCATCGCCACGGCAAAGGGGAGAATAAACAGCCACACGTTCGCGGGAATCGGGGCCGTGCCGAAAATAGCATTGCCCCAGGGCGTGTAGTCGATCAGGGCGATAAGGGTTATCTCCAGGGCGATACCGCCGAGGATGAGCCGGTTGCTGAAGAGCCCCCGAGCGAACAAGGAGCGCCGGTCGCTCCGGCAGATGAACACATTCGCCACCTGCATGATGACGATGGCGCTGAGGCAACTGGTGGTCGCCCGCAGGTAGAGGGGATCGCGCGCTGCGAGGGATTCGCCGAACCGCCAGCCGCCGATCTGGAGCATGTACCCATAGGCGCACATGGCGGCCACGGCCTGCAAGGGGCCGAGAAAGAGATAGGCCCGGGCGAGCAATGCCGGGCTAAGGAGGCGCTCGCTGCGGGGCCTGGGCGGTTGCTTCATGATATCGGGGTCGGGTTTCTCCGCGCCGAGTCCCAGGGCGGGCAGCAGATCGGTTCCGAGGTCCACGGCAAGAATCTGGATGATGGTGAGCGGGAGCGGAATCCGGAAGACCACGAAGGCAAGATAAGGAACGAGCTCGGGTACGTTCGAGGTCAAAATATAGGTGAGGAAGCTTCGTATGTTGGAAAAGACGGCGCGGCCCTCCTCAACCGCGGCAACGATACTCGCAAAGTTGTCGTCGAGCAGCACCATATCGGCGGCCTCGCGGGCGACGTCGGTTCCGCTGCGCCCCATGGCAATTCCCACATCGGCTTTCCGGAGGGCGGGGGCGTCGTTGACACCGTCTCCAGTGACGGCAACGATTTCGCCTTTGTTCTTGAGCGCCGCCACGATCCGCATTTTCTGCTCCGCCAGCACGCGGGCGAAAATGATCTCTGGCGCATTCAGTACGAGCTGGAGCCGGACATCCGAGAAGTTGGCCAGTTGCTCGCCGGTGACAACCACCGGCGCATCGGAATGAACCAGGCCGATCTCCCGGGCGATGGCTTTCGCGGTGTGGGGGTGGTCGCCCGTGACCATAATGACCTTGATCCCCGCTTCGTGACAGCGGCGGAGGGCGTCCGTCACTTCCGGACGGGGGGGATCCTCCAGCCCGACCAGTCCGACCAGCGTCATTTCTTCCTCGGCGTCGTCCAGCGGGATCCCTTCGTGCAAATCCCGCCAGGCGAAGGCGAGCACACGCAGGCCCTTTTCGGCCATGGCTTCCGCGGCGTGGCGATAGTCGTTCACGAGTACTTCCGCGAGTTCGACGGAGCCTCTCTCCGTCTCCGCATGGCTGCAATGGGGTAAGACGGCTTCCGGCGCCCCCTTGCAGTAGAGTCTGAGGCCGTCCGGCGTGGCGTGAACGGTGGAGAGGCGCTTGCGTTCGGAGTCAAAGGGGATAATATGCACCCGCGGGCTGTGGGGCAACTCCCGCAGGGCGCCCGCCGCAAGTTCGACCAGGGCAATCTCCATGGGATCGCCGAGCCAGGTGGGGCCCGCCACGGCGCGGAGATCCTTCAGGTCGTGGCAGCAGGCGGCCACCTCGAAAAAGCGGGGATGGGATTGGGCGAGGGCGTTCAGCGGTCCCGCCTCGGTTTCGTACGCCCGCCCCGCGATGTAGAGTCGCCGCGCGGACATGAGATTCTGGGTCAGGGTTCCCGTTTTGTCCGTGCAGATGACGGTGGCGCAACCGAGGGCCTCGACGGCGGGCAGGTGTCGAATAAGGGCATTGCGCTTTGCCATGCGTTGCGAACCCATGGCCAGGGCCAGGGTGACCGTGGGGAGCAAGCCCTCGGGCACGTTGGCCACGATGATGCCGATGGCAAAGATGAAGTTCTCCCAGAAGGTGAGCCCGATCAACTGCCCGATGCAGAAGAAGCTAACGCCGAGGGCGAGGGCCATGGCCGCGACGATGCGGGTGACCCGGGCGATCTCAATCTGCAAGGGGGACACCGTATCGGCCGTGGCCTGGGTGAGCTGGGTGATCTTGCCAAAGGCCGAGTGGGAGCCGGTTGCGAAAACCAATGCTTTCGCTTCGCCGGAGACCATGGAAGTGCCCGCGAGAAGGGTGTTGCGACTGCGCGTGGGTTCGGGTTCGTCGCAGGGGGCGGCATCGCGCGATACCGGCACGGATTCGCCCGTGATGGTGGCGTTGTTGACACGCACCCGGAACGCCTCGATCAGGCGGCAGTCCGCCGGCACCATATCGCCGGCTTCGAGCAGGATCACATCGCCCGGCACGAGATCCGCGGCGGGGAGCTGGCGAACCGCCCCGGCGCGAAGCACTTTGACGACTGTGGGCAACAGCTTCTTGAGTGCGGCGAGCGCCTGTTCCGCGCGATAGGCCTGCCAGTAGGAAAAGACGCCGTTGATGAGGATGACCCCGATGATGGCAAAGCCGAGGGTTGCCATGCCCTCGCCGGGTTGCCGCCACTCCGCGAAGAAGGCGAGTCCCGCCGCGATCCACAGTATGACCGCGAAGAAGTGTACAAACTCACGGGCAAAGGCGAGGAGAAGCGACTCGTGGCGAATCTCCTGAAGCTGATTGGGGCCAAACTCACGGGCACGGTGCCGGGCTTCGGCATCGCTCAAGCCCTCGGGGCCACTGTGCAGGGCACGCAGGGCCTCGTCGGCGGATAACTGGTGGCTCTTCATAGCGCACACGCGTATCGGTATAAGGGAAGTCAGTTCTTCAAGGGGCGGCGTCCGACCCCATCTTCGTGGAAGGCGCCGGCTTCGGGCGCGATCACGATTTCATCCTATTCCTCATCTCGCCGGGCGTCAAGGACTTATTTGCGGCATCGACCGCGGTAAACGCGCATGCCGATGGTCCAGCGCTCCACGAAGCGCAAGATGGTATAATAACGGCCTGTTTTCAGCCAATGCACTACTGGAAGGATCCGGACGATGACCCTGAGAAATACCTTTGTATCCGTGACGAATAGCCTGCTGGCCCTCGCCCTTATCGTGCTTCTCACGTCCTGCGCCACCGTCCCCGTCACGGGTCGGAGCCAGCTCGCGCTCCTGCCGGAATCGGAAATGGTGACGCTCGGTCAGCAGGCCTATCAGCAGCAGTTACAGGAGCATCCCGTGAGCAATCAGCCGGGTGATGTAGAGCCCGTGCTGCGTGTGGGCAAGCGCCTGGCCGCAGCCACGGAAGAATTCCTGCGGGCGAACAACCTGCCCACGGAGGTCTACCAGTGGGAATTCAGTGTCATCGACAACGACGAGATTGTGAATGCCACCTGTCTGCCCGGCGGGAAGATCGTGTTTTACAGCGGGATTTTTGAGTACACCAAAGACGACGACGGCATCGCCACGGTGATGGGCCACGAGATCGCCCACGCCATCGCCCGCCACGGCAATGAGCGTATGAGTCAGGCGCTGCTTATCGAACTCGGCGCGGCGACCTTGTCGGAGGCGATGGCCTCCCAACCCGCCCGGACCCGCGAACTCGCCGGGCAGGCCTTTGGACTCACCTCGAACTTCGGGGTAATCCTGCCCTTCAATCGCTCCCGCGAATCCGAGGCGGACCGCATCGGCCTGACGCTGATGGCCAAGGCGGGTTACGACCCCCGCAAGGCCATCGAGTTCTGGGAACGCTTCAGTCAGGCCGGTGCCAAGGTACCCGAGTTCATGTCCACCCACCCTTCCGGGGCAACGCGGATTGCGGATATTCAGGCCCATATGCCCGAGGCTTTGCAGCATTATGCGGGGAAATAAGGTAGAGTCTAGAGTTGAGAAAGGAGACTGGGGAGGAAAGTAAAGTGGCGAAACGCGACGTCATAGCAAGCAGCGGAAGCCTGGCCACCGATCTCGGTCTACCCGACCCGGAAGAAACCGACATCAAGGCGAAGCTGGCCGCCCGTCTGTCTATCATCATTCAGGAACGCGGAATATCCCAGACGGAAGCGGCGCGCATCATTGGAACCGATCAGGCCAAAGTGAGTGCGGTACTGAATGGTCAGTTTCGGGGTTTTTCAATCTACCGGCTTATGTGCTATTTAAAATCCCTCGATCAGGACGTAGAAATTGTAGTCCGGCCCAAAGCCGCAATTGAAGCGCACCTGTGTGTCGTGGGGGATTAGGTCTACTCGTAGTCTTCCATCTTGGGCGCGCTGCCTTCGATGATCCGGGGCTCATAACCCGGCGCGTATTCCTTTTCCAAGTGCTGGCGTAGCTCCGCCTCGTTCAGCCACACCGGTTTGGTTTCCTGCTTCACAAAGAGGGGGGCCTGATCCGCGTAGTGGGGCGAGTCGGGCCTCGACGTCGCCGAACCAAACTGGTGAATACTTTTCGAGTGCACTTTGCCGTCGGCGTCCCAGGTGGCGAGGAGCACGTAGCAATCGCCCGCGCGTCCTTCGAAGCGGCCATTGACCCACTCGCCGTAGACTGCGTTGAGCACATCCGGCGCGCCGCCGAGGCCGAGGTCCATGTTGCCGCGCACGAGGCGGTTGACCTCGCTCCAGGGCGGATCGAGGCGGCCGAAAGCGTCTTTCAACTGGGTTGCGCGTTCCTTGAGCAACTCCATGGCCGTGGGGCCGGTGCGGCCTTTCAGGCCATCGCCGGAATCATTGCGGAGGAACAAGACGGCGAGGGCCGCGCTGGTGTTTTCCGGATTCGTGTTGAAATCCCAGGCGCGGAGGACGGCCACGGCTTCTTTCAATAGCGGATCGTCCGGCTCGGGGGCATCCAGAATTTCCTTCAGCACATCGGCGGCTTTGCCGCTTCGGGAATAGGCCTGATCGTACTTATACTGGAAGAACTCGTCTTCCGTGATGGAGGTATCGGCCGCGAGCAACTCCAGCAGGCGTAGCTGGCGATTGGTGATATCGTCGAAGGGCTCGATGCCGAAGGTGGGGGCAAAGGCGGCGGGGTCGGGATTCTCCGGACCTTCTGTTGTCCGGAAGGGCGTGCCGTTGGCATTGGCGACAAAGCCCGACGCGGGGTTCTTGACGACGGGCAATTGCTCGAAGGGCAGGTATTTGGTCCAGATATTTTCCGACACGTTACCGGGAAGGTAGCCCGAATAGTCGTAACCGTCTTTTCGGAGCGGCAGCAGGGCATTGTAACGATACTGGATGTTGCCTTCCTTGTCCGCGTAGCCCACGTTGAAGGAGGGGATGGCCTGCATGGCCATGGCGGCATCGAATTCGGCCAGGTTTTTCGATTTGCCCATGCGGTACCACTGCTCCACCTGGCGAATATCGCCGTAGCCCGCATAGCGGATGGCGTAGACGCCGTGGGGGCGGCGGATAACGGGGCCATGGATGGAGTAGAGCACTTCCTGCGTTGCTTTCCACATGAAGCCGTCGAATACGTTCACCACCACCGGAACCGTGCTCTTGTCGAGGGTCTTCCATTCGCCGTCATACTTGTACTGGTCGGGATTGTCCGGGTTCATCTCCAGCGCGTAGATGTCGATCAGGTCGGGACTGTTCACGGTATGGGCCCATCCCAGATCGAGGTTGTGCCCATGGAGAATCACGGGGGTGCCGGGGAAAACGCCACCGACGATATCGAGCCCTTCTTCACTTTTCATCCGGGCTTCATACCAGGCGACGGGGCCGCTCCAGGGCTGGTGCGAATTGATGGCCAGGTGGGTCTTGCCGTCCGGGGTGCGCCCGGGGGCGATGGCGAAGGTGTTGGAGCCGGTGGGGAGGCCGTCGGCCAGCACATCGGGAAGGGCGCTCAATTCCCGCTCATTCGGCGATACGGACTGGACCCGCTTGCTTTCGTAGAGCTTGACCACCTCCTCTTCAAGTCCAAAAAAGAAGGGCGTCTTCAACACGAAGTCCGTCACGATGTCCTGGCCGGTAACGGGGAGGATGCCGGGGGTTACTTCGTGGGGGTGGAGCGCGGCGAAGTGGTTGATGCCGGCCGCGTAGGCCTCGCAGATCTTTCGGACCTCGGGGCTCAGATCGGTATCATATTTTTCCTGAACGATCTCGCGGAAACGAAAAAGCTTCACGAGGTAGTCAAATGGCGCGGCTTCCTCGCCCTTCAACATGGCCAACATGCCCCTGCTGAGATAGAGGGCTTCCTCGATGGTCGCGTAGTCATCTTCGGCGTGGGCGTAGGCCAGGCCATAGGCGCAATCGGCGTCGGTCTTGCCATAGATGTGGGGAACACCCCAGGTATCGCGAAGAATCTTGACGTTGAATGCGCCTTTCGCGGGAATGAGCTGCCGTGTCGGCGGGTTGAAGCGGATATAGGGGAGTTGCGTCGCAACGATAACAAGGAGTGTCAGGCAAAGTGCCCCGATGATGATCTGGGTCCAGCGAAATTTCATGCGGCCTCGTGGTGGTTCAGGGGAAGTACCGCGTGCCCTGGGCAGCGGGAGCGTGTGGTCATTATACCAATGGCGGGGTGGTCAGTCCTCTTTTGGGCGCGCCGGGTTTGGATCGAATATCGGCAGCGGGTTACAATAGCCCTTCCGGCAGGTCGCCCACGGAATCGCGCTGTCCACCTCACCCTTTCATTCTCAGGTCTTCCATTTCCATGACCCATTCGCACGAAAACGCCGAAGTCCGCTGTCCCCATTTTCTTGACTGTGGCGGATGCAAATCGCAAGACGTAGCCTATACCGCGCAGGTCGCGGCGAAATCTGCTGCGCTGGGCGTACTGTTTGCCGACTTCTGGACTGCGCCGGTGCATTTGACGCCCTCGCCTGTCATCTGGAACTATCGGAACAAAATCGATCCATCCTTCAGTCGCATGCGCTATGCCGAAGTGCCCCCGAAGGATTTCGTTCGCGAGACGGTGCTGGGCTACAAGAAGAAGGGTCAGTGGTACTGGCCGCTGGATATCGAAGAGTGCCACATCGGCCCGGAAGGCGCCAGTGCGCTGCTGCAGGCGACGCGGGCCTGGTATCGCGAGCACGATATTCGCGCATGGGACAACCGCACAAAGGACGGCGTGCTGCGTTATCTCCTCGTGCGCGATGGGAAACGGACGGGGGAGAAGATGGTGGTGTTGATTACCCACGAGGGCGAGTTGGACTGTGAGCCTTTTGTGGAACTCGCGCGCGAATCCTATGGCGCCACCAGTGTCTATCGCGGTTTCTTTACGGGCCGCAGCGATGTGGCCACGGCCGAGCGGCTGGAACTGCTCTGGGGCGCACCGCACATTACGGAAACGTTGCGCCTGCCGGATGGAGCAGGGACGCGTGACCTGACCTTCCGCATTTCGCCCCTGAGTTTTTTCCAGACCAATCCACTGGCCACGGAGAATTTGTATGGCGCAATTCGGGGACACGTGCGCGCGATTGCCCCGGACAGTCTCTACGATCTCTATGGCGGCGCGGGCGGCATTGCCTTCAGTTGCAGCGATCTGGTGGAGCGCGTGTGGTCCGTGGAGGAAGTCGCGCCGGCCACGGAAGACGGTCGGCACAACGCGGAGGTGAACGGCATTACGAATGTCCACTTTGAGACGGCCCAGGTGGAGAAGTATCTCACGGCGAAGCGGGATCACGGCGGCCTGGCCGACGGTGCGCTGGTGGTGCTGGATCCGCCGCGGTCGGCGC
Source organism: Candidatus Hydrogenedentota bacterium (assembly GCA_016791475.1). NCBI lineage: Bacteria > Pseudomonadati > Candidatus Hydrogenedentota > Candidatus Hydrogenedentota bacterium. The sequence continues at coordinate 55,132 of JAEUWI010000042.1, read as the reverse complement.
TGCACCCCAAAGCGCTGAAGCGGCTGATGGAGTTCCAGCCGGAGCACATCGTGTATGTGTCGTGTAATCCGAAGTTGCTGGCGCGGGAGCTGGCGGTGTTTACGGAGGCGTATGACCTGACTTCGCTTGAGGCCTTTGACCTGTTTCCCCACACGCCTCACGTGGAAGGGCTGGCGGTGCTGAAAAGGCGGTAGCGGGCGCGCGCTTTTTTCAGGCTACAGGGACGTCAGAGACAGCAGGGACGACAGGTTATTCGTCCCTGAAGTCCCTGTTGTCTCTGCCGTCCCCGCATAGTCGGCAGTGCACTGCAATTCTCAATAAGAAAACGCCGCCCCTGGCTGTCTTCAGGGGCGGCCTATTCGTTTTCTTATCAGGCGTTCTTAATGGTCTTCTTTTCTGCGTCGTACACCTGGCGATGACCTGTGGCCAGGGCCTGGGTTGCCATGATGGACGCGACGGAGTGGTCGTAGCCCGACTGGATCGGCGCGAAGGGCGTCTCGCGGGAGCGGAGGCACTGGAGCCAGTTCAGCATGTGGTTTGGGCGCTCCACCGGGGGGATGTTTCCATCACCCGGATCGAGGGGCGTCTCGCCTTTGCGTGCGCCTTTTGCGGAAATCTTCGGGTTGTTCCAATCGGTCAGGTCCAGCGTGCCTTTGGTGCCGTAGACTTTGAACACGTTGCCGTCGCCGTTGGCGAAGTCGGACGTGTAGGACACCATGAAGCCTTCGGGGTAGGTGTACTGGGCGCTGACCTGGTCCGGCGTGTCGAACTTGTGGTCATCCTTCCAGACGAAGGTGCCGCCGTGGCACGTGGCGCTGCTGGGGCAGTGGGCCCCGGTCATGTAATGCACGAGATCCAGAAAGTGCACGCCCAACTGGGGCACAGGGCCGTGGCAGAAGTCCATGTAGCCCATCCAGCCGGAATAGGCCACGGCACTGAATTCGCGTTTTGGCGCATCCATGAGGAAGATGTCCCATTCCACGTCTTCTTTCTTCACTTCCTGCAGGTAGCCGTACCAATAGGGTTCCGCCGCATTGCGCACCTGCTCGATGCGGTGGATTGTGCCGAGGGCTCCGGAATCGATGATGGCTTTCGCACCGCCGAAGCTGGGATAACTGCGGAGCTGGGTGCCGATCTGGCAGATGATCCCGCTCTTCTCCACAGCCTCCACCGCGGCATTCAGCGATTTGAGGTCCATGGCCAGGGGTTTCTCGCAGTAGGTGTCCTTGCCGGCTTTCGCCGCGGCTTCCAGGTGGGTGGTGTGCTGGTGGTCGCACGAAGCGATCATGACGGCGTCGATGTCGTCCTTCGCCAAAAGTTCTTCATAGTGCACGAAGTGCATGGCGTCGAGGCCGTACCATTCTTTGATCCGCGCGGCGGCATTTTCGCGCGAGACTTTCCAGGGATCGCAAACGGCCACATACTGGACGTTCAGGTCCTTGTCGTGGTTATGGACGCCATCCATGTGGGCGCCCACGCCGCGACGGCCACAGCCGATCTGGCCGATGTTGATGCGGTCATTGGCGCCTTTGACGCGGGCATAGCTTGCCGCGCTCATGGAAACCGCCGCGGCGCTGAGGGAGGCCGTCTTGAGAAATTCACGACGGGTCGGGGTCGTTTTCATCGTGGTACTGCTCCTGTGGGTGGCGCCGCGCGGCGGCGAAAAGTTTCTTGATTAGAAGGACGTCAGTTGTTTGAAGGCCGCGTAGCGTTCTTGAATCTTCGCAGTGTCCGCCGCCGCCAGGGCGTCGGGGCCGAAGGCTTCGCAGGTGCAGGAGGCCGAGGCGCTGCCATACACTACGGCCTGCTTCAGGGTCTCAAAGTCGGTGGCGTCGCTCCGGGCGATATGGCCCATGAAGCCCCCGGCGAAACTGTCGCCCGCACCGGTCGGGTCCATGACCACCTCCAGCGGCAGGGCGGGAATCGAGAAAATCTCGCCGTCCGCGCCGAAGAGCATGCAGCCGTGCTCGCCTTTCTTGATGACCACGATGGAGGGTCCCATGGCGCGGATCGCCCGCGCCGCATCGCGCAGATTCATTTCGCCGGTGAGCTGCTTCGCTTCGCCATCGTTGATGATCAGGCAGTTCACGCGGGCGAGCACTTTTTTCACCTCGCCGAGGGTGATGGTGAGCCACAGGTTCATCGTGTCCAGGGCGATGAACTTCGGCTGGGCCTGGTCCAGCACTTCAAGCTGGAGGGCCGGATGGATGTTGCCGAGGAAGAGATAGGGCGCGTTCCGGGTTGATTCGGGGAGCTTGGGGTGGAAGGTCTCGAAGACATTCAACTGCGTGTCGAGCGTGTCCCGCTCGTTCACATCGTCGTGGTACTTTCCGGACCAGCGGAAGGTCTTTCCCTCCGCCCGTTCCAGGCCCTCCAGATTGATCTGTTTCGATTCCAGGAGCGCCACGTGCTCGGCGGGGAAGTCCTCACCCACGATACCGACCAGATTGACAGGTACAAAGTTGGCCGCGGCGAGGGAGAAGTACACCGCCGCCCCGCCCAGGCCCTCCTCATTGCGGCCCGAAGGCGTTTCCACAGTATCCAGGCCAACAGAGCCAACGACGGTAATGCTCATGAAGTGATGTTCCTTGTTGTAGCGGGCGACGTTCAGGGAACGTGGCGATTTTGAGACAAGAGAGCGTAGCGAAGCAGGACGAATGGGTGTACGGCTTCATGGGATTGTGTGGAATGATAGCAAATCCGGTTTGGCTCATGCAGTACTGGCCCGCCATGAAACCGGGGGTTTTCGTAGTCCAGGCGGGGCGTCAAAGATTCACTACAAGTTACCCGGATAGGTCGGATTCTTGCCTCGAAGGGGGATGAAAGGGCGTGTGTCAACTCGCCAGGGACTGTTTGTCTTCCTGGTCGCTGATGCCCAACTGGTCCATCTTGTACTTGAGGATACGCCGGGTTGTCCCGAGGGCATCCGCCGCCTGGGACTGGACGTAGTTGCATTGCTCCAGCGCTTTCTTGATCAGGTGTCGTTCGAGGCGCTGGGTGGCCTCCTGGAGGGGGAGTCCGGCGAAGTCTTCCAGGCCATTGACCTCGACGCCGCCCTCGCCGGCTACGATACCGTTCAGGTATTCCGCGCGGATAATGCGTTCGCCGCTGTGGCAGACGAGAATGCGCTCCACGGTGTTTTCGAGTTCACGTATATTGCCCGGCCACTGGCAGGCCATGAGGCGCGACATGGCCCGGGCCTCGAAATCCTGGACGCGAGAGTTGACCCGCGGGCCGTGCTTGGCCACGAAGTGGGCAATGAGCTTGGGTATGTCTTCCCGTCGCTTGCGCAGGGGCGGCATGGTGATGGGGAGCACGTTGATGCGGTAATAGAGGTCCTGGCGAAAGAGTCCTTCCTCGATGGCCTTGTCGAAGGGGCGATTGGTCGCGCAGATGAAGCGTACATCGACCTCGATTTCACGATTGCCGCCCACCGGATAAAAGGTGCCTTCCTGGAGGACGCGCAGGAGCTTGGATTGGGCCTCGATGGGCATCTCGCCGATTTCGTCCAGGAAGAGCGTTCCGCGATCGGCCACCTGCATCTTGCCCACACGGCTTTCGGTGGCGCCGGTGAAGGCGCCCTTGGTGAGACCGAAAAGTTCGCTCTCCACCAGGTTCGCCGGAATGGCGCAGCACGAAAGGGGAACGAAGGGGTCGGCTTTGCGTTTGCCGCCGAAGTGAATCGCCCGGGCCAGGACGTCCTTGCCGGTGCCCGTTTCGCCCGTGATCAGCACCGTGGAGTCCACTTCCATCGCCTGACGCGCCTTGGCCAGGGCTTCCAGCAGGGACGGGGCCTCTCCGATAATGTGCTCAAAACCCGCCGAGCCCTGCTCGCGCAGCGTGGACAGCTCGCGCTTTTCCCGCAGCTCCTCCAGGGTGCGCTCCACGAGCGTGGTGAGATCGTCGACGTCGAAAGGCTTGATAACGAATTCGCGCGCGCCCTTCTTCATGGCCTTTACCGCAATATCCACGGTGTTGGAGCCGGTCACAATCAGTACGGGAACCATCTCGCCCCGTTCGTCGAGGCGCTCCAGAAAGTCCATCCCCGTCATGCCGGGCATGGTGAGATCGAGGAGGATCAGGTCCACATGCTTCTCGGAAAGGATCTGGAGGCCCGTCGCGCCATCTTCCGCCAGGTACACCCGGTAGTCGTCGCTGAGAATTATCCGGTAGGATTCCCGGATGCTCAGTTCATCATCAATCGCCAGAATGGTCTGCATGGCTCAGCTCCGTAGTCGGTATCTGAAGGGCGAAATAATTGCCGTCCTTTTCATCAGTGACCCACCGAATGGCGCCCTGATGCTGGTGGAGAATGCGATTGGCGATCGTCAGGCCCAGACCCATCCCGTGCTCCTTCGTACTGTAGAAGGGCAGAAAAATGCGGTCCGTCTCTTCTTTGGGCACGCCGGGGCCGGAATCCGCGATGCGTATCTCGATTGAGTTGTCCTTGCGCGCCGTGCTGACCTGTATTGTACCACCTGGAGGCACCGCCTCGATGGAGTTCTGCACCACATTGTGGAGGGCCTGGGAGAAGAAGACCGGGTCCATGTCGGTCTCGTCCAGGTCCGGATCGTAATTCTGCGCCAGTTTGATGGAGCGATTTGCCAGCTCGGTCTCGAAAGAGCTCAATACCGACCGGACGGTCTCATTGATGTCGCATTGCTGGAGGCGCAGGTTGGGGTTGCGCGCAAATTCGAAGAGGGTCTCCACGACCCGGTTGATGCGCTCCACTTCCTGCTGGACCACCCGGCTGAAGGCGTCCCGGAAGTCTTCGGACTCATACTTGCGCGGCAGGAGCTGGGCGAAGGTGTTGATGGCCACCATCGGGTTCTTGATTTCCTGGGCGACGCGGGTGGAGAGATATTCCCAGAAGGGGCTGTAGGCGATTTCTTCCTGGGAGACCCGATCCTCGGCGTGGGCCTGGAAGACAACCGTCGCGCCGCCGTGGGGGTCGGGGGCCACATTGAGGGAGAGCTGGCCTTTGGAAACGGGATCGCGAATGACCTCATTGAAGCGCGATTCCTTGCGCGCCATGCTCCGGAGGATGACATCGGCAAAAGCGGAGCCGAGCTTCTGCACGCTGGACCCCAGCACCTTCGCCGCGGACAGTTGCAGGAGGATCTCCGCCCGCTTGTTCAGCGCCATGATTTTGCGATCTCCGGAAACGGAGACCAGGCCGACCGGAAGATCGCCCGCCATGACCGACGGCGTTTCGTGTTCGATGCGCCGGTAGGGCGACATGTCTTCGAAGAGGATCTCCACGGAGCGCACGAAGAGCGAGAGTAGCTCGCGCTCTTCCTGCACATAGGAGAGCCCCGAGGCCTTTTCACCGAGAACCAGCGCGCCGAAGACCTGGCCATCCCGCATGAGGGGCGCCGCCAGGATGCCGTTGAGGACTTGCAGTTCTTTCAGCGCCTGGGGCGAGGAGCGAATGGCGTGGACATCAAAGAGGCACGCGTGGCTGTCAAACCAGTGCATCAGTCCAGCGCTGAAGGAAAGGCGGAGCTGGCCGGTGATGTGCTCATTGAGCCCGTGGGACGCGCCCACGGATACGCGCCCGCCTTTTTCCAGCAGCAGGCAGCAGCGGGTCGCGTCGAAAATGTCTACCGTGGCCTCCATCAGGCGGCGGGCCAACCGGTCCATGTCATCCTTGCATCCGGTCAGGCGGCTGATCCAGCGAAGGGCCATCTGGTGCTGGCCCAGGAAAATCGGCTGGTGGCTCGGCACTTCCAGGTGGGGCTGCACCACGCTCGCCATGACCGTCGTATGAACCAGGGAAGCCAGGGCCTCCTGTAGGGAATCGCAGGAAAACGGCTTGGTGAGTACGGCATTCGCGCCCGATCGGGTGAGGGCCGCCTGGGTCAGCAGGTCCTCGCGATTGGAGAGGACCGCGAGGGGAACGCCCGGCGCCATGTCCTTCACCGCCTCGACCAGGTTCTCGCCGCTGAGGGAGGTGTCGTCCAGAAATATCGCGTCCACCGTTACCGATGCGATCCGGCGGCGGGCGGTGGCCACGCTGGGCTCATGCAGGATCAAGTCGCCCTCCGGCAGCGAGGCGCGCAGCGCCTCCCAAACGCTCCTGTCTTCGGCAATGACCAGCAACACGTTCATAGCCCGACCCTTTCGATGGATTCGGTGCTCCCCGCCAGCGGGAAAGTTACAGTAAAGGACGAACCGGCGCCGGGGGTACTGCTTACATCAATGACACCCTGATGTTCCGTGATAATTCCATGCACCACCGACAGCCCCAGCCCGCTGCCATCGGCCTTGGTCGTGAAGAACGGCGTGAACAACTGTTTCAGGTGCTCGCGAGAGATCCCGCAGCCCCGATCACGGATGACGGTGCGGACGCAGGGCACGTCGTGACGAAGCACGGAGCCCTTCTGTTGCAGCCGCCCGTGGCCCGTGCTCACCTTGACTTCGATCATGGGGTTGGGCGAGTCCGTCATCGACTCGATGGCATTGAGCACCAGATTAAGAAAGACCTGATGCAACTGCTGATTGTCGGCCATCACGCCCACGCCGTTCTCCGGCATGTCCAGATGCAGCGCCACGCCGGACTTCCGCATCTGGTTTTCCACCAGCGCGAAGACGTTGGTCAGTATCTGGCGGATGTCGTGAAGGCGGAAGGAAACCGGTTGCGGCCGCGCGAAGTGGAGCAGGCGCGTCACGATGTTGTCGATGCGGTCCACTTCGGGTGGAACCACTTCGGCGAAGGTATTTCGAAAGTCGGCATCGTCGTAACGGTCCAGGAGCAGTTGGGTGAATGTCTTGATGGACTGGAGCGGGTTCTTGATTTCGTGGGCCATGCCGGCGGCCATCGTGCCGATGGAATTGAGCCGGTCCGCGCGCTGTACATTGGATTCAAGGCGTTTGATCTGGGTCATGTTGTGGATCAGCACCATCGCCCCCTTCATGCCCTGGCCCGGCATATCCAGGCACGAGGTGGACATGGCCACCGGCATTTCCTCGCCAACCCCATTGATAATATTGGTCTCCACATCCACGATGCCGCGCTTGTTGTCCAGGGTCATCTGGAGGAGGTGGGCCACCTTGGTGTCGAGTACCCCCAGCGACATGCCGGGGCTGACGGGACCCAGCACGGAACGGCCCTCCTGATTGATCGTCTTGATGACGCCATTCGTGTCCACGGCGATAACCGTACCACGCATGTTGCGCAGAATTAGTTCCAGGTGCACGTTCAATTCTTCGAGCTGGCCGTAGAGGCGGGAGTTTTCTATCGCCGTCGCGAGGGGGCCGGCGATGGTGGAAAAAACCCGCCAGTCGTCGTAGGTGTAGACGTCGTGGGTTTCTTTGTCCTCCAGGACGATCAGCCCGAGCACGCCGGACTGGGTGACCAGGGGAATCACGACCTGCGCACCGAGCGCCCGGAGGCTCTTGGCCAGGCGGGCGGTCTGGGGGATGGGGGAGCGGTGCTCCAACTCTTCCAGGATAAGGGGCTCGAAATTGCCGGCCACGTAGTCCAGCACGAATCCGATCGATGCGTCCGGCGCGGGGTTGGTGTCCCGGGTCGAGTAGGCCGTATAGACCAGCGGGTCTTTGCCCTTGTCCACCAGCAGCACCCGCAGGCCCGTGACGCCGAGGGTCTGGCGCAAATCCGCCGACACCCGCTCCATGATGTGCTCCAATTGAACATATTGATTGGCCAGACGCGTGATGCGTTGGCTGAGGGCTTCCGTATCGTAGCGGCGGTGCCGGATGACCCGGTCCAGCAGGAGCTGGGCGCGCTCGCGGAGGGGCTGAATGACCACCGCCACGACCATGGAGGTCAGGGCGATGCTGAGCATGTCGTAGGCGCGGCCCGCCTGGCTGAAGACGGCGTGGACGAGTGTAACGACCGAAAAATAGAGGATGAAGACGAAGACGGTAACGAAGGCGTATACCGTAGTCCGCGAGAGGATGAACCAGATGTCCAGCAGGTGGTAGCGGACCATCGAGTAGGCGAGGCCCGCCATCATCAGCACCATGAAGCAGGGCCCATACTGCTGCATGCTGTCCACGCCGAAAAGGGCCAGCGCGATGACGTTCGTGGCGGAAGCCAGCCCCACGCCGGCGAAGATGGAGGCGATGACATGCTCGATCTGTCGCCGCTGGATGCCCTGGCTGTGGCGGAGTTTCCGGAACAGGTTGACGAACATCAGGGTCATCGTCGCCACGATCATGATCGAATAGACGTCGAACACCCGTCCATAGGTTGCCTGGGGCGGCGCGTCTTCGAAGGGATGAAGCGTGACAATATACCAACGGGTATTCACCAGCCCCGTGAGGGTGATGGCCGCGGCATAGAGCAGGTAGAGGTACCACGTCATTCCCTTGAACTTCTGATCGGGGAAATAGCCGATGAAATGATAGAAGGTGGCGGGGAGGAAGCTGGCCACGGCAAAGGTGACCATAATCCAGTTGCGCGCGCTTTCCTCGGTGTGGGAGTGAATGATGAAAAACACACCCGCCGACCACAGGGCGAGGTTCAGGGTCAGGAGGGCGAAAAATCGATGGGTGTTCCGCTCCGGATTGCGCACCAGGACCAGCAGGCCCAGGAGGCAGCTCGACACCGCGGCTGTTATCAGCAGCGTCGAGGTCGCTATCGCGGAGATATCGGCCACGTTCAGGCAACCTTCCGCAGTACGGTGGCGCAGTGGGTCCCGCCGAAGCTGATGGAGACCACGAGCGCCGAGTCAATATCGTTCATCCGCGCCTTCAACGGCACAAAATCGAGGTCGCAGGCGGGATCGGGATCCTCCAGGTTCACCGTCGGCGAAAGGATACCCCGCTCGAGTGTCATCAGGGCGGCGCCCACCCCCATCAGGCCGCCCGTGGAATAGGACTGGCCAATCATCGACTTGACCGCGCTGACCGGGATGCGGTAGGCCTGCTCGCCGAATACCCGCTTATAGGCATTGGTTTCGCAGCGGTCATACATTTCGAGGGATACGCCGTGGGCCTGAATGCAGCCGACATCGCTGCGCCCCATCCCCGCGGTGGTCATGGCGGACTGGATTGCCCGGGCCAGGGTCTTGCCTTCCGCCTCCAGCACCAGAGGGTTCTGGCCCTCGGCGGCCGAGCCAGTGCCCGCCACTTCGGCGAAGATGCGCGCACCACGGGCGCGCGCCTTGTCCGCCCGTTCCAGCACCAGCGTGCATGCGCCCTCGCTGAGCACAATTCCGTCGCGGTGCCGATCATAGGGGCGCATGGCGCCGCCTGGATCGTTGTTGCGCCGCGAAAGAATGCCCAGCGAACAGGCTGAGGCGATGGAGAGGGGGAAAATAGGGGATTCCGTCGCGCCCACCACCGCCGCGTCGACATAGCCCATGCGAATCTGATTGTAGCCCCAGTTCAACACGTCCAGCCCCGTGGCGCAGCCGCTGGCAATCGTGATGGCCGGTCCGCGAACACCGATATCGATCGACACGTGCACCGTGGCCGAATGTCCGGAAAAGGCCGACGAAGCCAGCTTGTTAATCTTCTTGTAGCCCGCCGTCTCCATCGCCTCCATGTGGCCCTTGTAGGCCTCGTCCGGTGAGCCGATACTCGTGCCCACCGAAACACCGATCCGCTCCGGATCGTAGCCCGCGGCCTTCAGGCCCGCGTCCTGAACCGCCAGGCGCGCCGCGGCGATGGCCTGGTGGACATGGCGGTTCCAGTTGCGCACCACGCTCTTTTTCATGAAATCTTCGGGATTGAAATCCCAGAGTTCTCCCGCGATCTGGCAGGGCAGGTCCGAGGCGTCGAAGCGCTTTATATTGCGTATGCCCGTGCGCCCCGCCGCAATGGCGTCCCAGTAGGCCTCGCGTCCAATGCCGTTGCAGGACAATACGCCCATGCCGGTTACGACTACCGCATTGATTTCCATAGTTCGCTAATTCCCCACAACTTTCTTGACCGGAACCGCCGGGAACAGGTCGATGGTATTGATCGAGGCGGTCGCCCGGACGTTGAATAGTTCGATGGCCTCGCGCAGGTGGCCGAGATCCAGGCGGAGCGCCGCGTCTTCGAGCGTGCGCGTATACTCGGATTCATGACCGGCGTATCCCGATACCCGGGCCATAAGGGCGACGGCCGCACCGGCGACTTCCGCGATCTCCAGTTCCGCCAGCTCCGCGGACGCCTCGGCGCAGCGTCCCGCCACACCGGTTGCCCGGAGCGAGCCGATCTGGAATGGGAGGCTGGCCGCCTCATCCCGCAGGTTCGCGGTGAAGGGGGGATTGCAGACCCAGGCCTCGAGTTTCTTAAGCGAAAGGTCGAAATTAAACTCACTGGCATGTTGAAACCAGGCGCTCCCGGGCGCCAGCGTCGGAAGGCTCAACCGAATTCCATCCGGACGGTTCCGGCGGACGATTCGGAAGGTCTCCGCGCGGGTGTGGTAGTCGTCCACCGGGCAGGGGAAGGTAAAAGTCGTGTGGACGTACAGCCCATGGGAACGAATGTGCCGCAGGCAGGTCTCCGCTTCGCTGATGGTCCAGTTTTCGCCGTAGTAGTCCGACAGTGTCCACTGGCTGCCCGTAAGAAGGGTCAATCCCACGGCCTCGCAACCTGAAACGCTCAAGGCGTGGACCGCGTCCGCGCCCAGTTCGTGTACGTGGGCATCGCGGCTGTAGCGAATGGAAAAGGGAAGGCCCAGGCACTCCGATGCGAAGCCCTGCACCATTTCGGCCGGTGTGTGGCTTCCACTGACGTGGAAGATCTCCGCCCCGTAGAGGCGGTGCAGTTGCTCAAGGTCCGATCGCAACTGGCGGCACTCTCGCACCACGCGCTTGCGCGGCGGGGAGCCCCCGCGGTAATGCCCGCGGTGGGCGTGGCCCGTGGTCTGGGGCAGTGTGAAGAGCTTGATCTTGCCGCCGTCCAGCAGGCCGGGATACCGGGCCGGATGGTAGTCCGCGGAGGAAAAGCGCGGATCGATTTGGAGCGCGCCGCCCGCGCCTTCCACCAGACGGGCGCCATCCCGAAACAGCAGGCCGGAAACAGAGGCCCACTGCTCCCGCGCGGCAAGACTTCGGGCAAGACCGGTGAGCACGGATTCGGGGGACTCCAGGCAGGCGGCGTCAAATTCGGCGCTGCCGTGAAGGAGCAGCCGTGCAAAATTCTCTACAAATTCACCCGCGACCGCCACAACAAGGCCGGGATGGCGCTCCTTGAGCCCTTGCGCGAGGAGGCGGGCATCGGCCACGTCCTTCGGGCGATGAATCTGGATCAGGGCCAGGTCGGGAGGCGCTGCCGCGTGTCGGGCGATGACGCGGGCGACGCGTTCGCCACGAAACCTGTCCACGGCACGTCGCAGGTGGCGTTCTCGCGACGAAAATCTGCCGGCCCAGCCTTCGAGGCGGCCTTCCACGTGGTCCAGGTGATCGGCCAGGGCATGGTTCAGGGCGGGGCAGCAGGCGGCGTCGAGGCAGTCCACGGACCCTTCGTCGATAATCAGTACCGAATGGCCCTGGGCGACAAGGGTGCCGCTGCACCGCGCCAGCATGGGCTGCGGCATGAGATCGTCCACGTGAATGGGCAATCCCGGAAGCGCATATAGGTGGATTCGACTACCCATGGATAATTGTTTCGTCCCAGGCTCTTCCCGTAGGCGAGCCGTGCCATACACAATATGTAGACCAAACGAAGATAAAGTGACGCTATATATTGAGCAACATACTAGCACGTATACAAAAACTGTGCAAGTACAAAAATGTACACCATTTTTTGGCTTCTTCGGGGCGGCAGACATATCTTAGTCCTTGCCACAAAACACTTTGCGCAATTCAAGGCGGGTGAATAGTCTCAGGGTGAAAACTGGGGATTTGGTAGAAAGTGGAAGCGGGTGTAGTGATTTGATACGGCATTTGCGGGAGAACTCGCGCCCACAAGTGGTGACAAGGCTTTGGGCATTGTGCCACGGTGTGGTGGACCGGTAAAATGGCATTGAAGGAATCTACGTAATGGGAATTATGCAAAGCCTACGCGCGCGCAACTTCGCGAAGCAGTTTGAAAAGGTGGGGAAGGACTGTCAGTTTCTCGCCACTTATCTTGAAATCAAAGGTCATGTGGAACTGGGTGATCGCGTGATACTGGGTAACAACGTGCTTCTGCGCACCCACAGGCTCGGCAAGATCGTGCTGGGCAACGACGTCACGCTGGGAGACCATGTGCTGGTCGCCGGCAATGAATACGTAGAGATCGGTGATGGTACCTCGGTGGAGGCCTACGCCGTATTGCGCGACATGAACCACACCTTTCACGGTACGGACGTTCATTGGCGCCTGACACCGCACCAGACGGCTCCGATACGCATCGGGAAGAACTGCTTCATCGGTGCCCACAGCTATATCATGCCCGGGGTTACCATGGGTGACGGGGCCGTCATCGTGCCCCGCAGTATTATCAAGAAGGACGTGGGACCGGGGGAAATTTGGGCCGGGGCGCCCAGCGCCCAGTTGATTGGCCATCGGGACGGTTCCTCCAGTGGCAGCGCGTTGAAGCGCCATGCCGATCTGCTGGCGCTCTACGGGTTTGATTCGCCAACCGAAGAGCCACCGTCTGAGGAGCCGACCGGGAAATAACTTCCGTCGAATTGCGAGTGTATCGCGCGCGCCTCAGAAGTGCTTCCCATACTTCTCCTTCTTGATGCGTTTGACGAGCTTACCGAAGTTGCGGTCCTTCTTGCGCTTCTCCGCGGCCGATGCTTCATAGTGCGCGGCTTCCCGGCGAATCTTTTCGTAGTTCTCCAGTTTTTCCGGGTCCAGTTCCCCGGATTCCAGTGCCGCGACGACGGCGCAGCCGGGTTCGTCGCCGTGGCTGCAGTCGCTGAATCGGCAGTTCTCCGCGAGGGCGACAATGTCGGCGAATGTCCGGTCGAGTCCTCCTTCGCCGTCCGCCAGCCCCAATTCCCGCATGCCCGGTGTGTCGATGAGAATGCCGCCGGATGGAACCAGAAAAAGGGCGCGGTGGGTCGTCGTGTGCTTGCCCCGCTGATTCCAATCGCTCAGTTCCTGGGTATCCAACAATTCCTCTCCGAGGAGCCCGTTGATCAGCGTGGACTTGCCCACGCCGGAAGAACCGAGCACACAATAGGTCTTGCCGTCTTCCAGAAAGGTCCTGAGCGCTTCCAGTCCGCCGGCTTCCATGCTGCTGGTGTGGAGTACCCGCTGGCCGGGGTGTCTCGACTCGATTCTTGCGGTTTGGGCCTCCACTTCTTCCGGCGCCATCAAGTCGCACTTGCTCAAGACCACCACAGGCTCGATGCCGCCGCCGTGCGCAGCAGCCAGATAGCGCTCCAGACGGTTCAGGTTAAAGTCGCGTTCGACAGCCTGGACAATAAGGGCTACATCGATGTTTGCGCCGATGACTTGCCGGGTCGACTGATGGGCCGCGGCGCGCCGACAGAGCGCGGTCTTTCGCGGCAGGAGCTGGTGGACCACCGCCGTGCCATCATCGAAAACTGCGATGGCCACCCAATCCCCCACGGTGGGGAAATCGGAGCGCTCGTCGAGTGAAAACCGCAGTTTTCCGGATATTTCGGCTTTGTGGAGGCCCTGCGCGCTGCGCACGAGGTATTTTTCCAGGTGAGCCTCGACCACCCGACCGGGTTCAAGATGGGCCCAGCCGTGTTCTTCCATGGCCGTCTGGAAGCAGGGCAGGAAGCCCAGAGACGCCAGTGATTCTTCCACTTCTCGATCTCCCGAAGGGGTGAGGTTGAATGCATGTTCCCCCCTGATTGTATCCGGATATGCGCATCCGGTTTGCGTTTCGCACGGGGATTGGCGTAGAAGAGGGCTAAACAGGGCACTCAACCAGTGAGAGGCATCATGGGGCGATCAATTATTTGCTCATGCGGGCAGCGAAACAACATCGATGGATTCGGATTCGGCGAGGTACCCTGTTGCCTCGCCTGCGGTCAGCCCCTTCGCTCCGGCGGTGGTGACTACAAGGCCGAAGAGTTCAGCCCCGTGGTCGGAGGTCTCCCCGGGGACAATGGAGGGGAGTTCAGCACGACCCACGCCTTTGAAAGTCCCTCGGGTGTTGCGGAGGAAGCGTCGCCCCCGCCTGTTCAGCGCGCATGGGAGGGGCGAGTGCGCGAGGCGGTCCGCACCCCGGACGCCGAGGCGCGCTGCGCCCGGTGTCAGCGCGAGTTTCGCGGAGACTGGGACATGCACCGTCACCCGGACGGGGTGGTGTGCCATATCTGCCACACCCAGGCGGAGAAGGATTATATAAAGCCGGAAGACTGGCTCCGGCGCGAACTCTATCGGCCCGCGCCCCCGCGCAAAATGCACCAGCAGCCCCACCCCGAGGCGGAAGAGAAAGAGAGAAGAAAGCGCAAGGAAATCATCACCCTCTCCGTCGTCGCCGCGGTCGCGCTTGTCGCCATCAACGTGCTTCCGGTGGAGCGGTGGATGGCCACACTCTTTATGTCCGATATGGAGAAGGCGGCCGATCTGCCCACGGCGTGGCACTGGGTAGTCCGGGGGGTAAATATTGCCGTCAGCACCCTGGGCCAGGGGATAACGCTCTACGCCGCACTGGCATGGTCCCGCCTGGCCTACGAGGGGGGAATCGAGGAGAACTGGCCGACGGTCGCCTACCTCGCGGTTGTGTTCACCATTCTCAATGAACTGGTCACGCTTGCCGCAACCTACTTCATGGTGTTTATGATGCTCTACCGCATTCTGGTGGGGCTCGCGGCGACGATTGCGCTGATGATAAAACTGATGATGATTGCGGAGCGCTATCCGCTGCGCCTCGAAAGCGCCATCAGCTTCTGTCTTTCCTGGTTGCTTTGTTCATTGCTGCTCTGGCCCTGCACGTTTGTGATTCACCGCCTGGTGCAGGGTATCGTCGCGGCCATAGCGCTTTAGGGGCGCCAAAGGAGGGGAAGGATGCGTCGAACGGGTGCCGCACACGGGCTGGTCCTTCTCTGTTACTTCACGTTCTACCTCGTGTCCCCGCGCCAGGTCGGGGCGGCGGACCATCCCGATAGGGACCTTGCCTGGTGCGCGGAAGACCGCTATTTACCGCCAAACTTTGAAGGGTTCTTTCCCGATAGCGCTCAGGGCGCCGCGGAATTGGCGGCGCTCTGGGCCGCTCCGAATCGGGATGAAGCGGATAAATCGCGCGTCTTCGCAACGGTTCGTCAGGGCTTTCGCCACTACAGGGGAGATCGCGCCGAGCTTCTCCGTTGGCTGGGTCGCCGCTTTGTGGAAGGTCAATCCACGCAGGACGGGAACGCGGTGGAGATCATGTACCACGCGCTGGACATCGACCAGGAACAGGCGGGGGCTGCGGAGGCCAGAAGCGCCGCCCTTCGGTTTGGCGTGTCCGTCGTGCGACCCCTGCCGCCCAACGTGCTCCGGGCGCTGGCGGCGCTCAGTCTCGCATCCGAAGATGGCGACGAACTCAGCCGGGTGGTATGGGCCATTGCCGATCAACGCAGCGAGGCGCTGGCCATACTTGACGATTACACCGCGCACGGGGGCGATGTCGACCGTGAGAAGCTGGCGATCATTCGGAAGCTCTGGAACCGGGAACTCAAGGCGCAGGACTGGGTCCGCGATCGCAACCGGGCCCGCGCTCTCGATAAATTCGGCGACAGGCTCCCAGAAATACTCAGGGAATTGGACTCGGGCACGTCGGATGGGCGCAACGCAGCACTCGAATTCGTTCAGCGCAATGACGTTCTTCCAATCCTTCCCGAGAGCGTGCTGGCCGCTTTCTCACGGTGCGCTTCCGATTCGGACCCTCGTGTCCGGGCGCTCGCGGCCCGCCTGATTGGTGAACGGTGGGTTCTGGCGGCGACCCACATGCACCCCCGGGCGGTGGATACCCTGTTAAAGCTGAGCCGCGACGAGGCGGCGCTGGTCCGGCATAATGCGATCTACTACGGACTGGCCGCCGTGTCCCCCAAGGATGAGGAAGTGATTATCCGGCTCCTCGAAGTGGCGTCGACCGAATCCGATACCGCGCTGTACGAGCGGATAAAGTGGGGCCTGCGAGCAAGTCGGCCTCAGGTCAGGGCGTTGCTGAACGCATGGCGCACGTCGAGCGAACCGTCGCGTGTGGCGTTGAGCGCCCGGCTCTACCACGACCTGGCGGGCTAGTCCAGGGCAGGCGGCAGAAATTTGACACTTATGCGGCCGATACTGCTACTATCCGTTAGGATCGTGGAGGGAGCGACGCCGGGAAGATTTGGGACTCCCCGGTGCGTGTGATTGGGAATTCGCGGAAAATCGGGATATGTTGTGTTTGGCCAATTTTGGATCTACATGATATAGTACTCCCATGGGACAGGGCTTCGGGGTGACTTCCCCCAGGGAACCCTGCGATTTGAATGACTTTACAGTGAATGTGGCGTCGACCTCCTACGGGTAAAGATGACGAACACGGATGTAAAACAGAGGATTAGCTCTTTACAGCAACTACCTGTGCTGCCCCACCTGGCACGGGAGATTCTGCTGTCTCTGGATGCCGGTTCCGTTCATTGGGAAGAGCTTGCGGCGATTGCCGCGTTCGATGATGAGATGTCGATGGCCCTGCGCGCCGCGTCCATCAGTGAAAACCATGCGAGTGCCCACGCACCGCTCGAAGATCACATGCTCGGTCTTGGCATCGCCCGCGTTGCGGAAGTGGTCTTCGCCCAGATCGCGCCCAACCTCTTCGACGAACCCCGCAGTCACGGGATCGATCTCAAGGGGTTCTGGACCCACGCCTTCACGACCGCCCGCTATGCGCGCAATATCGCCCGGAAGATAAACAGCCGCTACGAGGCCCTGGCCTATGTGGCGGGCCTGCTGCATGACATCGGGAAGCCGGCCCTTGATCGCGTCGTGGTGCGCGGTTACACACGGGCGCTTGAGCTTGTTCGCCAGCAGGGGCTCTATGCGCTGGAAGCGGAGCGAAGAGAGCTCGGCGCCGACCATACCGTGGCGGGAAAATGGCTCGCCGAAGGTTGGGGATTGCCCTCGACCCTGGTCGCCGCGATCTGGCTTCACCACCATCCGCCCGGAACCCTCGACAATACCCCCTATCCCGTGCAACTGATCGAGATTGTGGCGCTGGCCAATTTTCTCGCCCATGGCGACGAATTGGAAGCGCCCCCGCAGGAGCGCATGGCCGCGATGGACGAGCAGCGCTGGATGCGCCTTGGCCTTGAGCGCGTCGATGTAATCGAGATGCTGCGCAGTTCCTCCGAGGAGCGGCTTGATGCGCCCGTACGCCCCGCGCCTCGGGGCGAGAGTGCGTCGCGCTCCGATGTGCGCGAAGACGTGGGCCGCCTGCGACAGGAACGGGAATACTACGAGGCGCTCTGCAACCTCTATGAGCGCCTGGAACCCGGCCTCTCCACTACCGGCCAGCTCACGCTTCTCATCGACGCGTTGCGACAGGCTTTCGCCATTCCCGCGGGCTTGTGCTACCTGACGGAAGAGCGTTCGGGAGCCCAGGTCGTCTTGCGCTGGCACAGCCTGGCGGAAACCCCGGAGGTGGTGCCACTACGCGAAGAGAACGGTGGCCTGGCGGCGGCCTCCCTCGACGAACTCATATCCGCCCTGGGCGGTCCCCGCGATGCGAGCGGGCGTGCGCCGGCCTCGGCGGTCCACCGCCATGGCTTCATGGCGCTGCCCCTGTTCCACAGCAACCGAAGCGTGGGCCAGCTCATTTTCCAAAGCGGTCAGGGCGGTCCCGTGCTCTCGGAGAACTTCCTCAATTCGCTGATGCGGTTCATGCGGGCCGCCGGCACGGCCCTTGCCCGTTGCAACGCCGTACGCGGCGCCAACGAGGAAGCGGAATCCCTCGCCGCGGCGGTTTGGAAGCAGGAACTGACCCACCGCCACGATCGCAAGACCGAGCGCCTGATTAGCGTCGGCAAAATGGCCGCGGGTGCGGCCCACGAAATCAACAATCCCCTGGCCGTCATATCCGGCAAGGCGCAGTTGCTCCTGGGCAGCGCGCAGCGCCCGGAGGACCAGCGTGCCCTTGAGGTCATTATCGAGCATAGCCAGCGCGCCAGCGGCATTCTGCGCGATCTCCTCCAGTTTGCCCGGCCCAACCCGCCCCAGCTTACCCCCAGCCGCGTCAGCCAGTTGCTGCAGGCCACGGTTGATCGCGTGCGGAAGCGCCTGGAAGACGAAGGCATCCAACTGGTCGAAGACTACGCGCCCGATCTGCCCGCGGTCCAGCTTGACCGCGTACAGATGGAGCAGGTGTTTCAGAACATCCTGAAGAATGCTGAGCAGGCCATGGCCCGCCAGGGCGACAAGCTTACGATCCGCGTGCGGCCCAATCAGGACCGCACCGCCGTGATCATTCAATTCATCGACACGGGCCAGGGTATTCCAGCCGATGTGATGGACAAGGTGTTCGAGCCCTTCTTCACGACCCACAGCGGCAATGAAGGCACGGGGATGGGCCTGGCCGTCTGTCACGGGATCGTGGACGCTCACCGTGGCACCATCACGCTGCACAGTCAGGAAGGCTCTGGCACGACCTGCACCTTGACGCTGCCCGTGGCGTCGGAACGGACAACGCCCGTTGCGACCGCGGACGATGGCCTCCGTGGCAATTCCTCGGGGATTGCGCAGCATCCTTTGGTCGAGCAAGGCGTAGAGCCCCGGCGCGCTCAGCCTCGCCTCGCCCCCGAAGTGGAAGCCGCCCTTCAAGCCCGCAATGAAAATATGCGTCAGGAGCCTTCTCCCCAACCCGCCTCGACGTTTCCGGCGGAGCCCGCTACGCCGCCCGCTTCCCGGGTCGCTCTGGACAGCAAGGGCAGCCTCTTGCTTGTGGACAGTGATTCTGAATTGCGAGAAGTCCTGGCCGAAGCACTGCGCAGCCGGGGCTACCGGGTGCGTACGGCCTCGGATGGACTCGAAGCCCTCGCGGAGGTCATTGCCCACCGGGTCGATCTCGTGATGCTCGACGGCAACGTCCCCGGGGTCAACGCGCCCCAGGCGCTGGTCGACGAGATTCAGAAACGCCGCCCGGAAATTCCCGTCATCCTGCTCGTCGGTGCCGCAGCCAACGTGGAAGACGTGGCCGGCTATGGCGGCGCCACCCGCCAGGTGCTCCGCAAGCCCTTTGAAGTCGCCCACCTCTTCCGCACGATTGAAGAGTCGATCGCGTCCAGAAACGTCGCTTGAACACGGCGCCCTGGAAAGGCGGAACCGGCTCCACAGGGGTAACATGTCTGAACGCGTGCCTGCGTCAGGAGTTCGGGTGATTTGCTAGACTTCGCGACGATGCTCATGCTACTATGCGGGCAGTTACGCGCCCGTAGCTCAGCTGGATAGAGCGCTTGCCTCCGGAGCAAGAGGCCACAGGTTCGAATCCTGTCGGGCGCGCCATTTTTTTGATTGTTTCGGCCCGCGTGCTAATTTTGGCGCGCGGGCTTTTTCGCTCTTGGGGTCAGACGGGGCTTCAGTCGTCGCCATCGTCCTCGCCGATGCTGACGTCGCGCAGGATTTTTTTGACGCCCGCTTTCTTGAAGATTTGTTCGAGGGCCTCCACGGTCAATTCTTCGGGCTTTTTCAGCTTCAGGACCCATCGGCCTTTGTTGCCTTTGGTCTTGTCCCTGGCGATGGTGGCCTTGAGTCGCTTGGCGAGGAGCCCTTCGATTTCCTGCCGGGCGTCTTCCGCGAGCTCTTCTTTGAGCTTGAAGGTGATCATCTTTTTTTCCATTGCTGGGTCTTCCTTCCGGTGCTGAATCCCGAGTGCCGAGTTCGGGTGATCTGCTTCTTGCAGTGGACCCCTCGCACTGCGCCGCGCAGGGTTTCCGTCGTGGCTTCCTGGCCGCGTCAGGGGGCGTCGGCGCAGACGTCTTCGAGTGAATCCCCGTTGAAGGTCCAAACGAGCTGGTCGCCTTCGTGGACGCAGGTAAAGGTGGCGGTGGCGAAGCGCAGGAGGGCGCCGGTCTCGCTGAGTTCTATCGCGCCGCTGTTGTTCAGGTCGAAGGTGTCCAGGTCGAACTGGGAGAATTCGGGGAATCCCGACTGTACTTCCGTAAGGCTCAGGGCGTCGTTGTTGTCCACATCGAGGTCATTGAAGTTCGCGTTGAGGGCGGGGCGGATGTCGTTGGGGGTGTTCTGTTTCACGCGCAACTGCAATTGTCCGCCCACAAGCAGGGTCCAGGCGACGCCGTCGGGGCTGGTTTCGCGATCCGGGGCGGTCAGGACGATCTCGACGCCGGTCCCGTTGGGCACTGGGCCCGCGAGTATGTTGTCGCTCGGAAGGCTGTCATCGGGGCCGATCATGCGGATGTTGGTAATGTTGAACTGGGAGAACTGGTTCTGGATGGTCAGCGTGGTTTCACTGCCGCCGATAGGATCGGCGGGGCAGCCCGAAAGGGTCAGGAAGATGAACAGGGCACCCGCGGTGGCGATGGCGGTCCGAAAGACCGGGTGAAAACGTGCAGTCATGTCGTTCATCCTTCTGGATTGAGGCTGGGGTGTAGACGTGCCATAACCATTGTAGAGGTCGGACCGCGTCGTGGGCTACTTTTTGGGGGGGAGCGTCTCGGTGCTTTTCTGCAGAGGACCGTTGAAAGAAAAACGGGGCTGCCGCGCGTTGCGGGCAGCCCCGGAGCGGGTTGGTCCAGGAACTTAGTGCTTGTTCAGCGAAACGCCGAGCGAGGCCAGTTTGTCCTCAATCATTTTGAGGATTTCGTTCTTGCGCTTGTCGGTGTCGGCTTCCACGCGAACGACCAGCTTGGGGCTGGTGTTGGAGGCGCGGAGAAGGCCCCAGCCGTCTTTGAACTCGATGCGGGCACCGTCGATGGTGACGACATCGAGCCCGAGATCTTTCTGGAAGTAATCCCGGGCCTTCGCGATCACGTCGAATTTGATCGCGTCAGCACAGTCATATTCCAGTTCGGGCGTGATGGGGCGAACGGGAATATTTTTGAAGTGGCTGCTGAGGGGCTTGCGGCCGCCGGCCAGAATTTCGAGAAGCCGTGCGCCGGAGTAGATGGCGTCGTCGAAACCGTACCAGCGGTGCTTGAAGAAGATGTGCCCGCTCATTTCACCGGCGAGCTGGGCGTGGAATTCCTTCAGCGCGGCCTTGAGGTGGGAATGGCCGGTACGCCACATGACGGCTTTGCCGCCGCACTTTTCGATGTGGGCGTACATGCTACGGCTGCACTTTACCTCGCCGATGATGGTGGAGCCGGGCTTGTCCTTGAGAATCTGCTCCGCGAATACGGAGACGAGGCGGTCGCCCCAGAGGGGATTGCCCAGTTCATCGCAGCCGCCCAGACGGTCCACGTCGCCGTCAAAGGCGATGCCCAAATCGGCGCCGTGCTTTTTCACGGCCTTGATGATGTCCTGGAGGTTCGCTTCCTTCGTGGGGTCGGCATGGTGGTTGGGGAAGTTGCCATCGACTTCGCAGAAGAGCGGGATAACCTCGCAGCCGAGTTTTTCATAAAGCGGCACGGCGACCACGCCGCCCACGCCGTTGGCCGCATCGACCACGACCTTCAGCTTGCGCTTGAGAGTGATACCTTTCGTAATCCGGGCAATATACTTAGGCACCAGATCCATACGGGTTATGGTGGTGGTCTTGTTTACCACGGGGAACACGCCGGCCTCGGCGATCTTGCGGAGTTTCTGGATCTCCGCGCCGTAGATGGTGGTCTTTCCTACGCCGACCTTGAGTCCGTTGTATTCTTTCGGGTTGTGGCTTGCCGTGAGCATGAGGCCGCCATCCACCTTGAGGGTGTTGAGGGCGAAGTAGAGCACGGGGCTGGGCACCTGGCCGATGTCGATTACATTGAAGCCGCAGGCGGTGAGGCCGTCGATCAATGCGGCGGCATACTCCTTGCCGGTGAGGCGTCCGTCGCGACCGACGACGACGGTATTGTACTGGCGCTTTCCGCGCATGTAGGCGGCATAGGCCTTGCCCAGCGTTTCATAGGTGCTCGCGTCGAGGTCTTTCCCGGCGATACCCCGGATGTCGTATTCTCGAAAAATTTCAGGATTCAGCTTCATGTAGGTTCCACTCCGCGGTTGTGGATTTGGCGTGATGATACGCGAGATAATAAAGGAACGGGGCTCGTGCTTTCCAGAATCCATATTTTTCTTTAAGAATCCATACCAGGGATTGCACGGATGACACGGATAACAAGGATTTGGCTTCAATGCGACGTGGTAATACTCTTCTTTGCGGTAAGGTGGGTCCGTGAATTCTCATGCTTATGAGGCCGATCTGCAGGCCATTCGGGACGATCGCCGGTGGCGTTTTCTACGTGAATGGCAGGGTGCGGGCGGGGTGTTTCAGCATGATGGCCGCCGCTATCTTAATTTCTCGTCAAATGACTACCTGGATCTCGCGAATCACCCGGCGCTAAAGGCTTTGGTGCGGGAGGTTCTCGAAAATACTGCCTGTGGCGCCACGGCTTCGCGCCTGATGTCCGGGAATCTTAGCATTCACGAGGCGCTGGAGGCGGCTATTACGAAGTTTTGCGGCCAGGAGTCGACGCTGGTGTTTCCCAGCGGCTACCAGACGAATGTGGGCGTGCTCTCGGCGCTGGCGGGCCGAGGCGATACAATTTTTTCGGACGCATTGAACCACGCGAGTATCATCGATGGGGCGCGACTTTCCCGCGCGGACATACAGGTCTATCGGCACAACGATACCAGCCATCTTGCGGAGTTGCTCGCCGCCGCGCCGTCCACGGGGGGTAAGATAATCGTGACGGATTCGGTGTTCAGTATGGATGGCGATCTCGCGCCGGTGACCGAACTGTCGGCGCTGGCTCGAGAATACGAGGCCGTGTTTGTGGTGGATGAAGCCCATGCAATCGGCATCTGGGGCGAAGGTGGTGGTGTGTGCAAAGGGCTGGAGATTAAGCCCGATCTAATCACGGGGACACTGGGGAAGTCGCTTGGCTCCGGCGGTGCTTTCGCGGCGGGCGGCGCGGTGTTTCGCGACCTGCTGGTCAATAAGGCGCGGAGCTTCATCTACAGCACGGGCCTGACGCCCATGAACGCGGCGGCGGGTCTCGCGGCGGTGAAATTGATCGAGGCCGAGCCAACGATGGGTGAGGCATTGCTGGCGCGATCCGCTTTTTTCCAGGAGCAGCTTGCTGCGCGCGACGTGCCCATCGTGCGCAGCACGACCCAGATCGTTCCCATCATGGTGGGGGACAACCAGCGCGCGGTGGATCTTTCCGAGGCGCTGTTGGCGGAGGGATTGATCGTGACGGCGATTCGCCCGCCCACGGTGCCCGAGGGCACGGCGCGGCTGCGATTTTCGGTGACACTGGGTCATGGAGAAGAAGTGCTGTGTGAAGCGGCGGAGCTGGTGGCGCGGGTGTTGGTGGGGGATGGTAAAGTTGCCCATGACGCTTCGCTTCACTCATAAAGGACAAGACATTGCCTGGGCTCACCCCACTTACCCCCCGCAAGCGCGGGGGACCAAGAGGTTCACTATGGAGAGTAGGGTTCCCCCCGCTTGCTGGGGGCCAGGGGGGTAAGACCCGGATTCGCAAAGACCAACTCTACGTTCTAGTTCTGCCGCTGGATAACTTTCCGACCAACACATGAACATGATAACCACAGGAGCGTGCAACGTGCGCAATGGACTTTTCATAGCAGGCACCAACACGGGCGTCGGCAAGACACTGGTGACGGCGGGTATTATGCGCCATCTCCGAAAGCAGGGCCTCGACGTGGTATCCATGAAGCCCGTGCAGACGGGCGGGCTTCCCGGGGCCGAAGGATTGTCGGCACCCGACTTGGATTTTCATCTCGCGATTTCGGGCTTGAGCATCACGTCGGAAGAGCGCGCGCTGATGAGCCCTTACGTCTACGAGCCCGCGTGCTCGCCGCATCTGGCGGGCCGACTGGGCAATCACTACGTGAATCTGGACCACTGCCAGTCCTGCGGCGAGCATCTGGCCGCCGCGCACCAGGGCGTGCTTATCGAAGGGGCCGGTGGACTCATGGTCCCGCTCAACGAAGAAGAGACTCAGTTGGGACTTGTCATCCAGTTCGGCGCGCCCGTGCTTCTCGTGGCCCACATCGGCCTGGGCACCATCAGCCATTGCCTGCTGACCCTCGAAACGCTGCGCGAGGCCGAGGTGCCGATTGCGGGGGTGATCTTCAACGCCACGGCCCCCGGCGAAGGCGAAGACTTTATCGGGCGCGACAATCCCGAAGCCGTGGCGCAGTTTGGCGCGGTGGAGGTGCTGGGGAACGTGCCGTGGCTGGGCGATGTGGAGGGCGATGCGGCCTGGGAGCGCTTTGATGCCAGCGTGCCGGGGCTCGCGAAGATCGCTTCGTATTTCTCGCCGGAGTAGAGCCGCCACGGCGACGAAAGTTGCACCTTAGAATCGTAATTCAGTCGGGACAGTACATGAACCTTTCAGAACTCAAGACTCTTGACCACCGCCATTCCTGGCATCCCTACACGGACGCCGTTACCTATGAAGCCGCCCCCTATACGTGCATCGAGCGGGCAGAGGGTGTTTATCTCCATACGGCGGATGGCCGCAAGCTTTATGACGGGATTGCGTCGTGGTGGGCCGTGGCGCTGGGGCATAGTCACCCGAAGGTCGTCGCGGCGATTCAGGCGCAGGCGGCGGTGTTGCAGCACCACGTGTTTGCCATGCAGGCCAATGCCCCGGCGGTGCAACTCGCCGCGCGGCTGGCGGAAATCGCCCCGGGCGATCTGAACCGCTGCTATTTCGCGGCAGACGGATCGAGTGCGGTGGAGGCGGCGTTGAAGATGGCTGCGCAATACTGGATCTATCAAGGCAAGCCGAAGAAGACGCGCTTTGTGGGCTTGCGGGACGCATACCATGGTGACACCATCGGCGCGATGGGCGTGGGCTTCACGTCGTGGTTTCAAGCGCCCTATGGCGCGCTGGTGACACAAGCCCTGATCGCGCCCACGCCTTTTGCGCCGTGCGACACCGGCGATCCCGAGGAAGAGCGCGCCGCGGACGAAGCCTTCGCCGAGATGGAGCGGATGGTTCTCGCCCATCACGAAGAATTGGCGGCGGTGGTTGTCGAGCCGCTCTGCCTGGGTTCTGCGGGTATTCGCATTTATCCTGCGAGCTACCTGCGCAAACTTCGCGCGCTCTGCGATGCGCGCGACGTGCTGCTCATCGCCGATGAGGTGGCCGTGGGCTTCGGGCGCACGGGCAAGATGTTTGCGTGCGAGGTCGCCGGTATTGTTCCCGACATTATGTGTCTCGGCAAGGCCCTCACGGCGGGACACCTGCCCATGAGCGCGGCCATCGCCACCGACCGGATCTTCAACGCGTTTCGTCGTCCCGACGAGACGCCACGGGTGTTTTACGATGGTCACACCTTCTGCGGCAATCCCACTACCTCGGCAGCGGCGCTGGCCGCGTTGGATGTGATGGAGGAACTGAATCTCGTTGAGCATTGCGCGCCGCGCTATGCCCAACTCGCCGAGGGCATGAAGCGTATCGGGAATTTGCCCTCCGTGGCCTACCAGAAGAGCCTGGGCTTGATCGGCATGTGTGCGATTTCGGAAAAGGCGGGTGGCGCGGTGCGGGCGCGGGCTATCGTGGCGCGGGCGAGTGAACTGGGGCTCTATATTCGGCCCCTGGGCGAAGTGCTGTACCTGTGGCCGCCGCTCACGGCCACGGAGGAGGAATTGGGAGCGATGATAGGGATATTGGCGCGGGCAATTGGCGAGGGTTGACGGGGAAATCGGACGGATCGGACGGATCTGATCGATTTGCCCGATCGGTCTGATTGGCCTGATTGCCAAGAGGCACCCGCGCACCACTTTGTGCTATGCTATCGGCTCATTTGATCGATATTTTCCCCACCTGGAGTTCTTATATCCCATGGCTGAATCGGCAAGCCCCTTTGGCGCGCTTCGTTACGACTGGACCGAAGCGGAACTGGACGCGATCTACAATCTTCCCCTGACGGAGCTGGTCTATCAGGCCCAGTCTGTTCATCGTCAGTATCACGATCCGAATAAGGTGCAGCAGTGCACCCTTTTGAGCATCAAGACTGGGGCCTGCCCCGAAGATTGCTCCTACTGTCCGCAAAGCGCCCATCACAACACGGGTCTGGACAAAGAGCCGCTCATCGACGTGGAAGGGGCGCTGGAAGCCGCCCGTGCCGCCAGGGAAAATGGTTCGACCCGTTTTTGCATGGGGGCGGCCTGGCGCGAAGTGCGCGATGGAGAGCAGTTTGACCGGGTGCTCGAAATGGTCCGGGGCGTCAAGGCGCTGGGCATGGAGGCCTGCTGCACGCTGGGCATGGTGAACGAAGATCAAGCCCGTCGCCTTGCCGAGGCCGGCCTGGATGCCTACAACCACAACCTCGATTCCGGCCCTGATTTTTACAAAGAGATCATCTCGACCCGCACCTATGACGACCGGTTGAACACAATTCAGAATATTCGCAAGGCGGGCGTTACGGTGTGCTCCGGCGGCATCGTGGGCATGGGGGAGACGGTGAAAGATCGCATCGCAATGCTGGCGGTACTCGCCGGGCACAATCCCCATCCCGAAAGTGTGCCGATTAATGCGCTCGTCGCTGTTGAGGGCACGCCGCTGGCCGATCAGGCCCCCGTGGACCCGCTCGTCATGGTGCGCATGATTGCCACGGCGCGTATTGCCATGCCGGGTGCGATGGTGCGCCTCAGCGCGGGCCGCACGTCCATGAGTGACGAGACCCAGGCGCTTTGCTTCCTGGCAGGCGCGAATTCCATCTTCGCGGGCGAGAAGCTGCTGACCACGCCGAATCCGGGCGAAGACCGGGACAAGGCGCTGTTCAACAAGCTGGGTCTGGAGCCGCTGGAGCTGGAGCGGGTTTAGGGCGCTCCATCACCCCAGTCCGTAGTGGCTGTTTTCCTTCACGACCTGATCGTCATCCGTGATAGGAAAGGCTCCGGGGTACTTTACAAAAGCTACGTGCCCGTCCATGTAAAGCACATTGCAGCCGCCCGGCAGGTGGTTGAAATTCACCGTGCCGTTGCTGTTGTCCGTGAATTCTTCACTGCCGTAGGCATCCCATAAGATCGGCAGGGTGCTCTCCGCCCGGGCGCTCGCGCCCGCATTGTTGATGTCGGTAATCAGGAAACGCTCGATCCCCTCCCGTAGTCGCAGCAGCGCGCTTCCGCCGGCGGAACCCTGAGCCAGCGGCGCGGCCGGCACCCAGGGCGGCCAGGGGGCGCTCCCTGCCAGCGGCAGGTCGCCCTCGTAATCCTTCAGGTGAACATTGCCCAGTCCGAGTATCGCCGTCGTTCCCACTATGGCATTGGTGGCCGCAGCGCCCCAGAGGCCGTAGAACTCCGCGTTATTGCTGATCAGGTAGCCCTTGTAGATGTACGATCGGCCCAGTTCCCCGGTGGCGTAGTAGTCGTACGACACCTTGTCACCCGCGGCCTGCGCCGCCGCCTTCCACGAGTCGAATGTGCCGCCATCCGCGGGCACCCGGGCGGCTACACTCAGCCAGCCGGGATCGCCTCCGCTGTCTGAGGGGCAGTGGGCCGTTCCTGTGTCGTTCAGGTACTCCGGGAAGATGGTGGATGCCGCTGGCGCGCTCCAGAGCGGGCTCGAGCGGGTATCGGCCCGCACACTTCCATAGGGGGAGAGAGGGGGGAATTTCCCTTTTGATTCCGAGGCATACATCTTGAAGACCAGCCCGAATTGCTTCAGGTTGTTCTGGCAACTCGCCCGTCGGGCGGCTTCGCGGGCACGGGCGAGCGCGGGCAGCAGAATGGCCGCAAGGATTCCGATGATGGCGATGACCACCAGTAGTTCGATCAGGGTGAACCCCATGCGTTTCATGAACATGTTTCTATCCGCATCCGTAATGGCGACGGAAGCGATACGCCGGTCGCACGGGAACATTATGGGGGATCCTCTGGTCAGGTTCAATTAGAGAAAAAGAAGCGGCGCGCCTGGACCGCGATGGCTCCGGGTGCGCCGCGTGGAATCAATTGGCAATCAGCGCCGAGGTGTTTCCTGCAGGGCGATGTAGTCCTCCACGTGGTGGCGTACAATTTCGCCCTCGGCCATGTAGATCACATCCTCCGCCACGTTGGTGGCCAGATCGGCGATGCGCTCCAGGTGACGGCTCACGCTCAGCAGGTGGATGAGGGACTCGAGATCTTCTGGATTCTTCCGGATCGCATCCTGGACGCGCAGGTAGACTTTGCGGTTCATCGCATCCACCTCATCGTCGCTCTTGCAGACCTGCCGGGCGAGGGCGGTGTCCGTGCGGACCAGCGCATCCAGGCTCTTGGCGAGCATGGCCTGGGTTTTCTCGCCCATGAGCCGGAAATCAAAGGCAATTTCGACCGGCTTCTGCGTGGCCAGGAAGAGGGCGCGCTCGGCAATATTTACGGCCAGATCGCCGACCCGCTCCAGGTCGTTGTTGATCTTCAGCGCGGCAACGATCAGGCGCAGGTCGGTGGCGACGGGTTGATAGAGGGCGAGCATCTTCAGACACTCCTCCTCCACATCCACCTCCATGTTGTCGATTTCATCGTCATTGTCGATCGCGCGGGCGGCCATGGCCGAATCACGCTGTTCGATGGCGTTTACCGCCAGGCGGACATTCTCTTCCACGCGCGTGCCGAGGAGGAGGATTTTCTGGTTCAGGGTGTCAATGGCACGCTGGATGTGAATGGGCATGGTGTGTGATCAACTCCTCGCCTGGCGGCGCCAGGGTTCAAGGCTCTTTATGGCCGGGTGCGGCCGCGTACTGTTTCGCCGGGCTCACCCGAAGCGACCGGTGATATAGTCTTCGGTCTGCTTCTTGTCCGGCGAGAGGAAAATCTTGTTGGTTGCGCCATATTCGATCAGGACGCCCTCATACATGAAGCCGGTTCGATCGGAGATGCGGGAGGCCTGCTGCATGTTGTGGGTGACAATTACGATGGTGTAGTCACCGCGCAACTCATCGATCAGGTCTTCAATGCGCGCCGTGGACTTGGGATCCAGCGCGGAGGTCGGCTCGTCCATCAGCAGGATGTCCGGTCCGACCGCCAGCGCGCGGGCAATGCAAAGACGTTGCTGCTGCCCGCCCGAGAGGGTCATGGCGCTGGCGTGGAGCCGGTCCTTCACCTCGTCCCAGAGTGCGGCGCGGATAAGGCTCTGCTCCACGATGGGGTCCAGGTCGCGCTGCTTGTTCGTGCCGTGAATTCGCGGGCCATAGGCCACATTCTCATAGATGGTCTTCGGAAATGGATTCGGCTTCTGGAACACCATGCCCACGTGCTTGCGCAGTTCGTCGACATAGAGGCCCTTCCGGTAGATGTCCTCGCCGTTGATCAGGATCTGCCCTTCAACCCGCGTTCCCTGGATAATATCGTTCATGCGGTT
Organism: Candidatus Hydrogenedentota bacterium; assembly: GCA_016791475.1. Classification (NCBI taxonomy): domain Bacteria; kingdom Pseudomonadati; phylum Candidatus Hydrogenedentota; species Candidatus Hydrogenedentota bacterium. Next base: position 25,827 of record JAEUWI010000042.1, on the reverse strand, counting down.
AAAGTTCCGCAGCAAGGTCGATTTGCCACAGCCGGACGGTCCGATCAACGCGGTAACCTGATTCTCCGGAATATTCATGTTGATGTTGGAGAGGGCCTTCGTCTCGCCGTAGAAGAAGCTCAGATTCCGAATCTCGATCTTGGTGTGATCGGAGGCCGGCGCTTCCCGCTCCCGGACCGTGGCCAGGGGCCGAACGGCGGGCGTGGTTTCGGTCGACGGGGAATTGGTAGCTTCCATGGGTTTCGTTCCTGATGGGTTCATTTCGGCTATAGTACTACCAGTCATGGGATTACTCCAAACGCGTCCGCCTACAGGTGGGTTACGCTGTGGCGTTTGCGGATCTGGTTGCGAAGGTAAATGGCGACGCTGCTCATGATCATGACGATGAGTACGAGCAGGAGGGTGGTCACGAAGACCATGGGCTTGGCGGCTTCGACATTGGGCGATTGAAAGCCGATATCGAAGATGTGAAAGCCCAGGTGCATGAACTTTCGCTCCAGGTGAAAGTAGGGGAAGTTGCCATCCACCGGCAGGGTCGGCGCCAGTTTCACCACCCCCGTGATCATGAGGGGGGCGACCTCGCCCGCGGCGCGGGCCATGGCGAGGATAAACCCGGTCATGATCCCCGGCGCGGCCATGGGCAGCAGCACCCGGACCAGCGTCTGGAAGCGCGTGGCCCCCAGCGCGTAGGAGCCCTCGCGCATGCTTCTCGGAATAGAGCCCAGGCCCTCTTCCGTCGCCACGATTACGACGGGCACCGTCAGCAGGCCCAACGTCAAGCTCGCCCACAGGATGCCACCGGTGCCAAAGGTGGGCGTCGGCAGCCGATGCGGGTAGAACAATGAGTCGATTGAACCGCCGATACCGTAGACGAAAAAGCCCAGGCCGAAGATTCCGTACACGATGGAGGGGATACCGGCCAGGTTGTTGACCGCGATGCGCACGACATACAGCAGGGGGCCGTTCTTCGCGTAGAGCCGAAGGTAGACCCCGGCGATCACGCCCAGTGGAAATGAAAGCACGCTCATGAGGAAGATCAGGATGATCGTGCCGAAAATCGCCGGGAAAAGTCCCCCTTCGGTGTTGGACTCGCGGGGCTCATCAAAGATCAGCTCCCACAGCTTTTCCATGTAAAATGAGGACTTCGCCAGGGCGCCCATGGCATTGGGCTGGTAAGCCCGCACAATGTCCGCCAGGACAATCGTCTGCTCCGTGCCCGATCCGTCCGCGAAGATGGCCGTCTTCGACCGCACACGATCATTGGCGCTCGTCTGCTGGGCCAGAAGTCCTTCAAACTCGCCTTCCACCGCACTGATTTGGTTGCTCAGCTCCTGCCGCGTCTCCTCCGGTCCTTTCTCATACACAAGTTTCGCCAGGGCGTCTTTGTAGCCAAGCAATTGCTGATTCAGCGCGCTCATCTGCACGGCGAACTCGTCCAGCGCTTCCTTCTGGACCTCGACTTCGGCCAGCGCCGCCTGGAAGGAGGCCCAGTCCGACGCGCCGCCGCTTTCGGGCAGGGATTTCAGGAATCCGCAGAAGTTGCCCCACTCGCGCCGTTCCACCATCACCACTTCTTCCGGGTGATCGGTCTTGGCGATCGTATCCTCCGGTATCCAGCGGAAATCCAGGCCATAGAGGTCGCGGTTGGCCGTCTTGACCTGATACCGCGCGGGCGTGTCGATACCGGCCTTGTCCCGGCCCGTGATATTGCCCACGACAACCTGGCCGTCGGTCTGTGTAAACCGCGTGACCGTCGCGGGCCACATCACGCCGAGACCATTGGTCGCCACCACCAGGATCAAGATGACGATGGAGAGGATGGTCACCGACAGGGCGCCGGCGGTAAGCCACACGAAGGGCTCGCCGGTAGACCAGATTCCGCGATTGCGCGCCATGTTATTGGGAGAGGCCATATTTATTTCTCAGGTGTTGCCGGATAAGTTCGGCCATCGTGTTCAATATAGACGTCAGCAGGAGAAGGAGCACGGCGGACAGAAACAGCACGCGGTAGAGCGTGCCGCCGACGGGCGCTTCCGGTATTTCCACGGCGATGTTTGCCGAGAGGGTGCGCATGCCGTTGAAGGGGCTCCAGTCCAGGAAGGGGGTATTGCCGGTGGCCATCAGCACGATCATGGTCTCGCCCACGGCGCGCCCGAAGCCGATGATGATGCCGGCGAAAATACCGGGGCTCGCGGTGGGGAGGATGACGCGCCAGACCGTCTGCCAGCGGGTGGCGCCCAGGGCCTGGGAGGCCGCCTTGAGACTGCCTGGAATGTTCGAAAGGGCGTCCTCCGATATTGTGAAGATAATTGGGATAACGGCAAATCCGAGACCAAAGGCGATGATGATGCAGTTGCGCTGATCATAGCGCGTCTCGCCCTGAGTGTAGAGCCAGGCTTTGAAATCTCCGGTGAAAACGGCGGATTCCAGGATTCCGCCCAACTGCCAGGCGCAGACGCCGGCAAGGAGAGTCACCGGGATCATAACGAGGAACTCATTGCCCCGCTCGAGTTTTTTGAACAGGGCGGTTTCACGCACGGGCTGACAGGCCATGACAAAGAGAATGTAACAAATGGGAAAAAGAGCGACGCTGCACATGAAAGAGAGCACGTTCGTCTCCACGATGGGGGCGAGCCAGAGAGCGATCAGAAAGCCAATAACCACGGACGGTACGGCGGCCATGATCTCGAGGGTGGACTTGATGATGCTTTGCATGGTCCGGTTCGTGAACTGGCTGGTGTAGATCGCACCCAGCAAGGCCAAAGGCACCGCAAAGAACATGGCATAGACCGTGCCCTTGAAGCTGCCGAATATCAGCGGCACCAGGCTGAACTTCGGTTCGAAGTCGTCGGAGGACGCCGAAGATTGCCAGGTGGATTCCGGCTGGGGATAGTTCTCGTACCAGATTTTTCCAAACAGTGTTCCCAGGCTGATCTCGGGGTGGGGGGCATCCAGCTCCCAGACATGAAGGGTGCCCTCTTTATCGAGGCCCGCGATCCCGTTGGCCCGCGTGTTCATTGCCACCTGCGCCAGAGGCTTCTCCGGGCGGATACTCAGCAGGTGCCGTTCATTTGTCGGGTAGTCAAAATTCATTGTGCCGTCGTCGAGGAGCCGCAGCATCATCTTGTTGCGGCGCGACTGGAGCAACGCCTGGGTGCCGGAATCTGCAGATTCCAGGGTATGGATGCGCGTGAGTGGGCGGGTGCCTTCGGCCGCGTTTTCCACGGGAAACCACGTGCTGTACACGCCCGCTTCGTTGACGGCGGCGAGTGAGATGTCGCCGAAGACGAGGCCCACCCGGGTGACCGGCAGGCCGGACCCGTCAAAGGCCACATCGTCCATCAAAGTGACTTCGCCGGGTTCGCCGATAGACCACCGCAGAATCCGACCATTGGCGGTTCCCGCGTATAGCCCCGCGCCGTGAGAATCCAGCGCCAGCGAACGAATCTCGGTGCCTTCCACCGTTAGGGGGGTGGTCTCCGAGGTGACGGTCTCATTCCCGAGGAAATCCGTCTTGACGGCGATTTGCGAAACAAGGAGTGAGGAAGGGCCGGTCTGATCCACACGAATCCGCCCGTCTTCCTGCCCTATGCGACCGACCGCGAATGTTGGCACGACGCCCTCGGGCGCGGCGAAGCTCGCTTCCTCCTTTACCGACGGTACCACAACACGGGCCCCGTCGCCGGAGTGATCCGTCGCAAATCCGACTTTGACCAACGTTACCTCGTGATTGCTCCAGTGGACGCTGTACTGCAAGTTGCCAAACAACTCCGCGCTCAGGATCGTTGCGGCGGGATCGCCTGGCGCCGCGATCCGGTGCTCCGCCGTTACCTTGCCGTCGGCAATCGTGAAAAACTGAAACAGGCCGCTCCGGTCGAGCGTCCCGACGGTTTCCAGGTACTCATCCATGCAGAGCGCCGCAATTTCGGCCCGCCCCGGCGTGGCGGGAATTGAGATTGATGCGACCTCGGTTGCGTCCGGGGACTTCAGCAGGGGGAAGGCGACCTGGAAGATCAGCACGAGGATCAGGATAACCGCGCCGATAATGGCGATGCCGCCCGAGGTGATGACCACGGTGGCGATTCGGTCGATAAGGTTGGCCCGGCGATGCGGGCTTTTCGAGGAGAACAAAGGATTAACTCCACAGGCTGGGAAACGAGCAGGAACCTGCCCCGCGGCTGGACAGCGCACAGGGCAGGTTCTCCAGAGCTTCAGCTACCTTTCGGCCATCAATCAAGCAGGGCCATCTGCTTTTCCGCGAGCTTCGCGGGAAGGGGAAGATAACCGTCTTTCAAGACGACTTCCTGACCGGCCTTGGAGAGCACATACTTGAGAAACTCGCGCGTCACGGGCGAAAGCGGCTGCTTCGGGTCCTTGGCGATGTAGACGTACAGCATGCGTCCGAGGGGATAGTCACCGCTCAGCACGTTCTCATAGGTGGGCTCGAAAGCCTTTCCTTTGGCATCCTTGGCCAGGGCCACTGTCTTGACGCCGGAAGTCTTGTAGCCGATGCCGGAGTACCCGATGCCCTGCTTGTCTTCCGATACGCCCATTACGACCGAAGCGGAACCGGGCTGCTCTTTGACGGTGTCTTTGAAGTCGCCCTTATAAAGGGCCGTTTCCTTGAAGAAGGCGTAGGTGCCCGAGGCCGAGTTGCGCCCGTAGAGACTGAGCGGCAGCGCCGCCCAGGTGTCCTTCAGCCCAAGCTCGCCCCAAATCTTGATGTCGGCGGGTTGGCCGCCGCTGCGGGTCTTGGAGAAGATCGCATCCACCTGCGGCAGCGTCAGGGACTCGAGGGGGTTGTCCTTGTTCACGTAAACGGCAAGAGAGTCCAGGGCCACGCCGACGGCCGTGGGCTTGAATCCGTACTTCTTCTCGAATTCGTCGATTTCGGACGACTTCATCATGCGGGACATGGGGCCGAGCTGCGCGGTGCCGGAAATGAGCGCCGGAGGCGCCGTGCTGGAGCCCTTGCCCTCAATCTGGATGTGGACGTTGGAATACAACTCGCGGAAGCCCTCGGCCCAGAAGGTCATAAGGTTGTTCAGCGTGTCCGAACCGATGCTGTCCAGGTTGCCGCCGACGCCCTGAACCTTTTCGTAGGCGGGGAGCGCTTTGTCCACTTCCACGGCGAAAGCCGCGGTGCCGGTCATGGCGAGTGCTGCGCCGGCGAGGATTATTCGAGACAGTTTCTGCATTGAGTTATCCTTTCGTAAGGGATTTCTGTTGCGGCCCGCGAATCGTGTGCGGGCCTTTCAATTGCTGTTTTTGTGGTTGCTTGGAAGATCGTGAACGCACCCCACTTGCGGCGGGGTAGCGATGGGTTCAAGGAGTGACATCCCGCGGTACGGCCCGCTTCTGGGATGCTTCGGGGCCTTTGATGGCCCGCTCATGGATTACATGGGTTCGTTCATCCGTACGGTTATCGTACCTGGTGACATTACAACGTGTTGTTGATCCTGGGGGATTCCATGTTCCGGGGTAATTCACCCGCTGACTCGCTCATGTGCGTGGGGGATGAAGGGCAAGCAAATGAGCGTATCCATTTCGCAGTTGGCCCGACTGATTCCAGCGGGCTTTCTCATTCTGGAGCGGGTCCCAAGCCCGATCCAGTTTACGGCGTAATAATACCCTTCCGGGGTTAGGATTTGATTAGGAAATTGCTGCGTTCCTGTGTTGGAAGCCTCGCTGGGTCTTGAGGTTTCGCACGGGTCCTGTCCCGTGCCAGGTGGGCCGTATGTGCGGGTGATGGATTCTGTAAGTTGTTTCTTACCATCAATTTGCAAAGCTGATCGCGGTCGGCTTGGCTGCGGGCCGACCTTGAAGGTTGAGGTCAGGAGGGTGCCCGCGCTCATTCGAACCGCAGAGTCCTAACATTAGGCTAACATTTCGCTTCGTGCCAACTCGTATTGTGGCACGACATCAAGCAAATGGGTCTGTGGTACACCGGTGAAAACAGCGCCGCCGCAGTGGGTAATCCAAAAACTGGGGACGCCAAAGCAGGGGCTGTTCGGGCAGGGGGGCCACCGCCATGGGCGCAACCCGCGAACCACCGTCGGTGCGTGGAGTTCGTATCACCGTTCCAGAGGAAAGCGGAGGGTAAACGTGCTGCCTTCCCCCGGTGTGCTGATCACCGAAACGCTGCCCGAGTGCGCCTGGGCGATATGTTTGACGATAGAGAGTCCGAGTCCCGTGCCGCCCAGATCCCGGCTCCGGGCCTTGTCGATCCGATAGAAGCGCTCGAATATCCGGTCCAGCTCATTGGCGTGAATGCCGGTACCTTCATCGATCACGTCGATTACCAACCCGCCATCCTTCTCGGCGGCCCGGACCAGGACCGCCTGGCCGTCATCGCTGTATTTCACCGCGTTGTTGATCAAGTTCACCAGCCCCTGCTCCAGCAGCGGGGGATTGATGTTGGCGGCCAGGTCCTGAGGGCATTGTATTTGAATACGAATCTCACGCAGGTCGGCCTGATGCTGGCAGAGTTCGACGGCGGCATTGATTACCGGCAGAACCGGCGCCTGTTCGATTTTCAAGGACGCGGCGCCCTTGGTCTGCTCCAGACGAGACAAGGACAGGAGATCTTCGATAATGGCGTCCAGGCGATTGGCCTGTTTCTCGACGATCTGAAGGAAGCGCCGCGTATTCTCGGGGGCGGGGTCCGGGTCGTCCAGCAGCGTTTCCACAAAGCCCTTAATGGAGGTGATGGGAGTCTTCAGCTCGTGGGAGACATTGGCCACGAAGTCCTGCCGCACTTCTTCGAGGCGCCGGAGGCGGGTGATATCGTTCAGCACAACGACCGCGCCCAGCGTGCGACCGGACCCGTCGTGGAGCATGGCGCCCTGCGCCTTGAGCAGGAGCGGTTCGCGCTGGCCGACGGACAATTCCGCTTCCACCGGCGCATCGCTCACCAGGGCTCCCTGGACGAAGTCGCGCAGTGCGGTGTTTCGCACGGCCTCCAGAATGGGGCGGCCCTTGACCGCGTTGGCGTCGACACGGAGCAGGGTGCTGGCCGCTTCATTCATGCTGATGATGCGCAACTCCGAATCGACGGCAAAAACGCCTTCCATCAGGCTGGAAAACACGGCGTCCTGCTCGTTGCGCTGCTGTTCCATTGCCTCGATGCGAAAGGCGCACTGGCGCGCCATCTCGTTCAACGCCTCCGCCAGACTACCGAATTCTTCCGAGTCCGGGATGGCGAGGGGGCTGGCGAAGTCGCCGCAGGCGAAGCGCGCAGCCCCGGCTTTGAGGGCCATGACGGGCCGCACGAGCCGCCTGGAGACGGCCCAACTGAGAAGCGCGGCGCAAAGCGTCACAATCAGAACGGCCCCGCCCATACGGCGATAAATCGCCGCGATGGTGGCGTCAATTGAGGTAAGCGGGAACGACGCGCGGATGACACGAGAATCGGGCGCGGTCCCGACCGGCATCGCCACGTAGACCATCTTTTCATTGACCGTATAGCTGAAGCGTGTGGACGCGCCGGTCAGCCCCTTCAGCGCCTGGGCCACCTCGGGCCGGGTGGCGTGATTGTCCATATCGGCGGGGGACTCGTCCGAGTCCGCCAATACGGAGCCGTCCGGGTTGATCACCGTGAGGCGCGTTCGCGACTCGGCGCCGAGCCGCTCACACAGGGCCTGGATGGCCTCGTTTCCGGCGGTTTCCGGCTGCGCCTCGATGGCCGCGCGAAACAAAATCGCCCGCGCCGCCAGATCCTGTGCCGCTTTTTCGGTTTCGATGGTTTCAATCGTCCGAGTGGCCACAAAGGCCAGCAAGATAAGCGAAAGGAACGTGATGGCCATGAATGCGGGGAGTATTTGAAGCATGAACCGTTTGCGCGCCATAGACTCTCTCGCTACTCTCCCCTGGCTCGTGTGCGTGTCGCGACCAAACCGAGGCTTTCCCCGCCATCGGGGAAAGCGGCGCATCAACGGAATGGCCGCATCAGGAACTGAAACGATACCCCACGCCCCGCACCGTTTCAATATATTTTCCCGCATCGCCCAGTTTCTTGCGGAGACCGACGATCTGCACGTCCACGCTGCGCTCGGTCACCGCATAGTCGTCCCCATGGACTGCGTCCACAATCTGGTACCGCGTGAAAACCCATCCGGGGCGTCGGGCAAGGTAGTGGAGGACTTGAAATTCGGTACGGGTAAGCGTGATGGCCTCGCCGGCGACGAGCACTTCGTGGCGCCCCGGGTGAATCACGAGTTCGTGGATGTGGAGGCTCTCGTCGTCGCCCGGCATGTCCATCGCGTTGCGGCGGAGCACGGCGCGCACCCGGGCCAGCAATACCCGTGGGCTGAAGGGCTTGGTCATATAGTCATCGGCCCCCAGTTCCAGGCCCGCCACGACGTCCGCCTCTTCGCCCTTGGCCGTCAGCATGATAATGGGCACGGAGCGGTGGCTCCCGTCGCTCCGGACGCGCCGACACACTTCAAGCCCGCCGATCTTGGGGAGCATCAGGTCCAGCAGGACGAGATCCGGCGCTTCCTTGCGGATTATGTCCAGCGCCGTCTCTCCCGAGGTGGCCTCAAGTACCCGGTAGCCCTCGCGGTTGAGGTTGTAGCGCAGCAATTCGAGGATATCGCCCTCGTCTTCGACGATGAGTATGGTTTCGTTGGCCATGGAATGCCCTTATCAAGTACTTCTGCGGGGTTGTGTCTCGCTATTATCGCATCGGATTGTTAAGGCGGTGTTAAAGCGGCGACCGCGCCCCGGTGCAACGGCAGGTCAGTATGCGCCCCGGAACCGGGCCCGCAAAATTCACGGCGCACCGGAACGCGCACCCGGCGGCCCCGTCGTCCGGCCCCCGGATCGCGGTCCGATGATGTAGCGCCGCCACTGGATCGTAAAGGCATAGCCCTCGAAGTCGAACTCCCGATCCCAGAAGTGGTTATAGCCCGCGTTCACCGTGAGCGTCGTGTCTTGTGAAAGGGGGAAATCCACTCCACCCACGATGGTCGCGCTCGGCAGGGTCCAGGCATCGCCCAGTTCCAGATTCACGAAATTGGGCAGGGGCGCGAGCCCGAGTTTTGCCTTCGCGCGAAAGGTCGCATGAGTCCAGGTAAGGCGGGTTCCCAGAAACGGTCTTACGTTGGACAGGCGGTCACCCAGGCCGTCGTAGGTCCGCTGCTCGGCCATGCCCCAGGGGAAATAGTCCAGCCCGACGCCGGCGAAGACCGCACTGCGGTGAATCTCAAAATCGGTATGGAGTGGCAGAAGCAGGATGCTCCGCCGATCATTCTTAGTCCGCACTTTGCCCGCGGTATACCCCGCTTCCAGAAACACGGACCACTTTTCGTTGAGATTTCTGCCCACGCCGATGTGGGGCGGCCAGAGCCCGTGGTCATCCCGGAGATCGCTGACGGTGTACACCCCCTCGTGGCCGGGGGATAAGGCGCGCAGCACCGGTTCAAGGGTCTTGTTGATCAATTCTTCCGATTCCAGACCCGGATAGACGTTTACAGCGGCGATGAAGTAATACCAGTTGCGGGCGGCTTTCGCCCCCTCCATCGAGGTCGCCCAGTCCTCCGCCGCGGATTCGAGGCAGGGGCAGGCCAGGGCCAACACAAGGCACCAGGCCTTTGTCCCAATCCACCAAATTCGGCTTTCTCTTCGACCCGCCATGCCCCAAGTATACCCATCGCGCCCCGGCCGGTCTATCCAATTTCGGCGCTGGGACCCGGGCGCGGTGATCGGGCATAATAGGGGAGACAACCGCCCACGCAGCACCGCCGCGCCCCCCGCCCGGCCAAAGGGTTTGCCCGATGGATACACATCCCCTTCCGTTCAAGAAAATCATACTGGTATGCACCAACAGTCGGGAGCCCGGCGAGCGCGTCTGTTGCGCGGGCCGGGACAGCGTCGCGCTCCACGCCGAACTCAAGGAGTGGGTGGCCCGCAACGGGCTCAAGCGCCACGTCCGCATCTGCAAATCGGGATGCATGGACCGCTGCGAAGAAGGACCCAATGCGCTGGTAATGCCGGACAACCTCTGGATCACCGGCCTGGACCGGGCGGCTCTAGAGGTTGTGCAGGCCCAGCTCGCGGAAGAATTCGACGTTCGGGAGCCGAAGCCGGTCGGCGAGGGGGAATAGCCGCCGTCGCGATTTATTGCGTCTTTGTAGCGGCGCGGTTCGCGGCCAGCCCGCGCAGCAGCAGATCGGTGAATTCGATGGTCTCCGCCACGCCCGTCTCGTCCACATCGCCGATGCGGTCCGCAACCTGGTTCCAGCAGGGGGGCAGTCCGTCGCGATCCAGCCCCATCAGGGTGATGGCCTTCATACCGCGCATCAGGGGCACATGGGCTGCGGTGGGTATCGCGCGCAGTTTTCCCGCGCGGACCGGCCGGCCCACCCGCAGCGCCGCCGCGCGTTGCAGCAACTCCCGATCGGGTCTCAGCGCGTGCATGAAGCCCTCCTCCTCCAGATAGTGGAGACTCCCGGCACCCACGCCCTCCAGATTGACGATCCAGGTTTGCGCACGATTCAGGCCGGGGTCGGCAAGCAGGTGTCGCATGCCCGCCATCCAGGATTCATGCGATCCGGTGGCCGCGATCCAGACATCAAACTCTTCGATGGGCTGTGCGTGGAGCTTCTCCGCGAGGCCCAGGAGCGCCGCGACGCCGGAGGCGTTGTGATTCGCCCCCCGAATATCCTCTCCCTGGGACGCGCTCCAGTAGAGCCCCAGCGCGCCGCACAGCAGGAGCAGAATGGCGAACCAGCGGAGGATGGCGGCCACGCTCAACCCCGATGGATCGTGGGTGGAGAAGGCGTCCGCCGCGCAAGTGGCGATGACAAGGGCCATGGCCGCCATCAATGCGAGGTGCAGGGGCCGAAGCCACGGCACCATCCCCGGTGCGGAGAGCGGCGTGGCCGAGCCGCTGTCGTAGTAGGCCGCGACGATGATGAGACCTTTGGGGCGGGTGCCCAGGAAGCGCCCGATGATGTTTTGCGAGGGATACTGCGGCAGGAAGCGCGAGAGCCCCCGGTAGCCGCAGAACTCGTAGAGATAGAGAAGAAACACCCCCAGGCCGTAGCCGAAGGCCGCCGGGGGCCACCCCAGGGCGATCACGCCCACAAAGAGGAACTCCGCCAGGTAGGAGGCAAACAACAGGAAGTAGTTTTCCGGCGCATGGAAAGATTCGACCGAAACATTCGGCGTATACTGGCCCAGCCGGGCTTCAATATACAGGCCCGCCTTCCGCTCCTGATCGCTTTGCGCGCTCCGGTGGGAAAGGCGACCCGCCAGGTGCATCAGGTCATCGTTTATCTGTGCCAGACCCAAATGGGATTTCCTCCAAGACCGATCCAGAGCCGCCTGGCCGCTGGAATACGGGGAATGCGTGTTCTCGCCCGGAATCCGCCGCCACTACGGTTTAGAATCCCCTCGCAGATAGGTGACCGCCGGTATCTCGATAGCCGCGATGGGTTGTGCGGGAAAGCGCGACGTCGTGACCGTCCGTTCCGACACGCGCTCGATGGGGAAGCCCGTCCAGTCGCCCGCGACATTCACTCGGGCGTAGCCCCGCGCTTCGCCCGGCGCATACGACCAACCCGCGGGCGCTTCAGCATCGATGGTAAAGGTTTCGCTCGACTGCATGGTCGCCGCCGACTTCCAAATCGGCGCGCCATCGACAACGATCTCACTGCCCAGTTTCAGAAATTTCGCGCCCACGGTAAGGGCATCAATGCCGCCATCCACACGGCGGTGAAGCAGCGCGAAGGTCCCCTGAAAGGTGAATCCACCCAGTTCGGTCGGCCTGTCGAAATTATTCAACGCGGCGAAGGTGCCCGCCGTCGTCTCGATCTGAAGCGCAATCGCATCGGGGCCCGCGTCAACGGGTACGCGGACGACCGACTGAATCAAGAAGTCGTCATCGCCGGCGCGGGATTCGCGCACCGCCGCAAAGCGGCTTTCGAGCGCTTCGCCGCGCCGCACCGCATCCACATAGCGAACGCGGCGCCCCGCCTCTTCATGGGTGCGTTGTCCGGGACCGTTGGACGCCTCCACCGTTGTGTCGGGGGCGTCTAACCACAATCGGCAGGCGCCGCTGTCTTGCTGCCAGGTTGCCTGCCACGCGTCCTCCTCGGGGGCGGCCGCTCTCACATCACGAAGGCCGAAGATATCCGCTTCGGCCAGGCTCTCGCCAATCCTGGGCAAGGGCGTTTCCGCGGGCATCGCAACGCCGCTGAATGTCAACCGCCCTTCGGCGGCATCGCTCGACGCCAGCTCGCTGTAGGCCCTGTAGCGATGCTCGGCGCCCCCATCAACGCTGAACAGGTCAATGGCGAAACTCCGATTGTTCTCCAGCTTCACCAGCACGACCCTGCGCCGGTATTCCGCGCACTGGGGATAGGCTGTGGAGCTCGCTTCAACGACCGACGCCAGGGGGGACGTGGCCATGAAACCGAATTCCGTCTTCCTTCCGCTGAACTCCTGCTCCGCGCCGTCCACGATCACCAGATTGTGGCTTGCCGTGCTCCGGATCCATTTGTTCACGGGCATGTCGCCGAGGTACCCCAGATCGCCCGCCAGCGTTCGCGGTCCATCGGCGTAAAACAACGCCAGATTGTCAAAGTGCCGGTGCCCGCCCGGCGGATTGAAAGCCAGGGTCAGGGTGTCCCCATCCGGTCCCGAACCGTGACGGAGCACCGCCGTCTTCCAGGCGGGGTGGTAGATCTCCGCCAGGGGCAGGGGCCGGGCGTCTCGAAGGATTTCGTCGGTGAGGTTGAACACCGCATACTCGCCGGAGGCTTTCGGGTGAATCTGGGGGAGCACGCCCCCAAAGTACTCGGGGTAGCGGCGCGCGCCCATCTGCACGATATCCGAGGACGGCTTCGCCGGTAACCGTGTGTCGCTCAGAGGCAGATAGCGGCCGTCGGGCAGGAGGGTGTCCAGCACCGAGCGGTACATGAGCCGCAACCGGGGATCCTGTTGATATAGGTCCACCACGCCGCCGCGTGCCGAGAAGCCGGTCGGCCAGGCGTAGCCGTGGAGCGTCTCCGGCACGATGAGCAACTGATCGAGATACATGCCGGTGTACGACGGGCTCTCGGAACTGAAGCCGTCGTATAAGAACGAGCCATCGCGGACCCGTTCATAGCCGCGGAGGGCCACGTCCGCGTATTCGGGAATGCCCAGGCACTTGCCCAGGGCCGCCATGGCGTTGTAAATACGGGGCGACTTGTTGTTGTCCTCCTCCGCCTTGCCTGGGCCGCCGATGTAGGGCTCCGCCCCCATGGCCCATTCCAGAATCAGATCCCGCTCCACGATGCGACACGAGGCATCGTCCCAGACGGGTGTTCCGTCGGCATGCCGGGCCGTGCGCGTGAAGTCATAGGCCTGAACCACGCCCGTCAATCCGCTGATGTTGTCCGTGCTCGGGTGGATGCGGCCCGCGCCCCAGTAATTCTGGAGCATGGCCGCTTTTTCCATCGTGTCGCCTTTGTAGGCCTCTTCGGAGAGGTGGCGCTTCCATTCAATGGGCAGGGCCTTGTCGTGCCACGCGGCATAAAGGGGGTCACAGTCGGCGTAGGTGTCCCAGTAGTCGCGGTAGGGCCACTGGCGGTAACATTCGGCGAAACGCACCAGGATGTCGCGGGCGGCGGCGGCATAGCGGGGATCTTCGGTGAATAAAAAGGCCAGGCCGAGGGATTGCACGGCACTCCGCATGAAGGCGATTTTTCGCTCGCGGATGATGCCGGAAAAGCTGTTGTGCATGGGATAACCCACCCAGTGCCAGGCCCGCGCGCCGCTCCGGTCCTCCGGGTTGGCCTGCTCGTCGGGGTTTAGATAGTAGCGCACCGCGTGGCCGGTTCTGGGCAACTGAAGGACCTGGGTCTCGGGATACTTCTCATTGGGAAAGACCGTGCCGCATTCCGCGCAGGAGAACTCGTCCGGCTTTCGGTAGTTCCACGCCACAAGCGGGTCGCCCACCCCCTCCTGGCTTTTCACACCGACACACTCGGGACAGGTAAACCCGTAGGCGTGGGCGGGGGCCTCTTTCGGGATCATGGCGGCTATCCAGCCCGCGGGCTGGGCCACGACTTCGTCCGAAAAGGCGATCTGGCCGTCGAGCCACTTTTTCGCCCAGTCGTGATTCGCCACGTTTTCCTTCGCCTGGGCGATGGTGGCCGCGTCGTAGTACGAAGGATGGAGCGCCTGGGCCCGAGCGAGGAGTTCGTCCTTTCGGGCCTCAATCTCGGCGCGAAAATTCCTTTCCGCTTCGGAAAGACCCGGTGCCTGCCAGGGCATCAGGCCCGCGCCGCGCACCACGGCGTGGATGTAGGCCTCGGGGGACTTTTCCTGTGCGCCGGCACCCTGTAACAATCCGGTGGCGGCGCAGCACAATGCAACGACTTCGAGGGAGTACTTCATCGTGGGGATTTCCGCAAGTCAAACGTTGCGTCTAGACTACCATAGCGGTCCGGGAAACGCGAAGTTTCCCGCGCGGAAACCCGTGTCTCCGCGGGCGCGCACGGCTGTGCGTCCTTGAGGCGGAGGTGCTATGCGCGTCGCTCGCAAAAGCTGTCTTCTTAATGCCATAGTCCTCGGAGTCTTTCGCGTTCGGACGGGCTCCTTCGAAATGGATTTGGAAGCCGCTGCGGGTTCCTGACCTGTCCGGTTGATGTTTCAATCTTGAAGTCGCGTCACACGTCTACAGTTTAACGATTCACTTCGGTTCAGGCCGGCGGTAAGCAAGAGAAAGGCAACGCGTACCATGGATCCGATAACCATTATGGGCATCATCGGCGGGTTTTCCGCCATTCTGCTCTCGGCGATTCTGGAAGGCACCCATCTCGGGTCCCTGTTCCACCCGGCGGCCATGCTGCTGATCGGCGGCGGGACCCTGGGAGCAACCTCGGCCTGCTTTTCCATGCCGGAGATGATGGGGCTCTTTTCCTCCACCCTGGAGACCATCCGGAAGCCCTCTACCGATCCCAAAGAGCTGTATCAGGCATTCTCTGAAATGGCCACGGTCGCCCGCCGCGAGGGCGTGCTCGCGTTGGAGCAGCTTTCCACCCGCTATAAGAACGACTTCCTCCGGCGTGGAATTCAACTGCTCGTCGACGGAACGGCGCCCGAGCTGCTCAAGGACATTCTCACGTCGGCCCTGGCGACGGAAGAGACCCGGCTCAAGACCCAGGCGAGCATCTACGCCGCCGCGGGTGGATTCGCCCCGACCATGGGCATCATCGGCACCGTAATCGGCCTCTTTCACGTGTTGGGAAATCTTTCCGAGCCTGAAAAGCTCGGCCACTCCATCGCGGGCGCCTTCCTGGCCACGCTCTATGGTATCGGTCTGGCCAACCTCGTACTGCTGCCCCTCGGGAAGAAGATCGGTTTTCGCGCCCATCAGGAAGTCGAGCTGGGGATGATCACCATCGAGGGGCTTATCAGCATTCAGAGCGGCGACAATCCCCGGACTGTCCAGCAAAAGATTCTGTCCCTCATCCCCCGAGCGGAGCACGGTCACCTTGGGGCGATGCCGTCCGACGACGGTGAGAAATAGCGGTCGCCATGGGCAAGAAGAGACAAACCGAGCACGAACACGAAAATGAGGAGCGCTGGCTCCTGAGTTACGCCGACATGATCACGCTGCTCATGGCCTTCTTTGTCGTGCTGTACGCCATGTCCAACGTCGACTCGAAAAAATACGAAAAGCTGGCCGCTTCCCTCAGCGAATCGCTGGGGCCACGCCAGGTGACGCCCGTCGACCTCGATCTGAATCCGCCGCTGCGCCGCGAGGGCGAGCGAGGCCGACGCGTGCTCCAAGGCGATCCGCCACCTCCTCCGGCCCCGGCGCCTCCCTCGCCCCCGGCGCAGGATGCAAAGAGCCAGCAGGAGCTCCGGCGGGAAAAGGCCGAACGCCTTCGCGATGAGGTCGTGAGCAAGCTGTTGGGGGAAGATTCAAAAGACGAGATCATGGTGTCCGTCTCCGAGGATTTTCGAGAGGTCTCAATCCGGCTCGCGGCTTCCCTGCTCTTTCAGCCGGGCAGCGCCGACATGGAGCCGTCCGCCGTGCCCATGCTGGAGGAGATGGCCGCGATTCTTCTCCCCTTGAAGCTTCCCGTGAAGATTGAAGGGCACACCGACAACGTACCCATCAATACCCCCCAGTTCCAGAGCAACTGGCAATTATCCGCCGCGCGGGCGGCCAACGTCCTGCTGTATATGCAGAACCAGTTTGGCCTTCCCCCGACACTCCTCTCCGCGAGCGGTTATGGCGAGTTTCGTCCAATTTCCGACAACGAGACTCCCGACAACCGCGCCCGAAACCGGCGGGTCGAGTTCGTCGTCGCCGTGCCGGACGAGGAAGAATCCACCGGCCTGGAGTCGGTTCAGGGGGCGGGCGAACTGGTGCTGGAGCAGGACCGCGAGATCCGTCCTGAGGAAGCGGCGGGCGGAATAAATCCGCCCGGCGCGGCGGCCGCCGACAACTGAATCGGGCTTATTCCATTAAGGGGGCGGGGAATTGTAGACTAGGCGTGTCAGTCTCTATTGGCATCTGGATGCCCGCGTGATCGCGAGGGGTCCGTAGCCGTCGTTGCCTTCCGAGGATCGCCCATCACGGACGGCGCGGTGCCGGGCCATAGAGACGGAACAACTCCCAGGCCCAAGAGGATACCCACACGTCATGCGCCCCTATTTGCCTTGTGCTTATCTTGCCCTTTTACTGCCGATCTTCGCCGCCGCTTCCGTAGCCCGCGCCCAGGAGGACGCCGTCGGATCGCCGAAGAATACCATCGTATTCGAGCGCATTTTCGGCAAGTCCCGCCTCATTGCCCCCGAGCGCATCGCCGAGGTGAAGGCCCTGCCCGCCGGAGAAAAGCTGGCGCTGGACACCAACGGCGACGGGCAGACGGATGAAGCCTGGTACATCGATACGGCCTACCGCCACGACAAGGAAATCATTCTCGTGCGCGCCGTGGATGAAGATGGCGACTTCGACAAAACTGGGCGACCCGACACGGACAGCGATCTCTACTTCTTCGACTGGGACGCGGACGGCTACATCGACGTGGTGGCGGACTACGTGGACGACGACGGCGACAACGATGTGGACCAGATGGGGCTCTATTACAACAAGAACTGGCAGGACCAGAAGGATGACATGACCGTCTGGTGGGCCATGGACATCGGCGACGACAACCTCCTCTGGTACGACGTCAACGGCACCTATTACCAGCCTTTGTGTCAGTGGCGCACGCACTTCAGCGGTGACGAGCTTTTCTATCAGTTCCGGCTTACCGTGGACGATGAAAAGTGGGTGAACGTGTGGGAAGATCCCTTTGCATTCTACGACCCGGACGGTGATCAGGCCAGCGAAGTCGTGGTGCGCGTCAGCGCCGTGGGCGAGGCCGTGAAGAACCTCCGCTACAGCATCGACGCGGACGACGACGCCTATGGCCGCGACACGCACAATTATGACTTCTCCGTCACCGCCCTGCCGCCCGCCGAGGGCTTGTCCTCCGCCGCATGGCACACGGAGGCGCTGAACATTCGCGGCGTGGATACCCTGCCCCTGTTGCCCTGGAACAAGACGAAGGAATTCGGCCAGCAGGCAAAGTGGGGCAAGGCCATGCTCACGTGGGACGAGATCAACAGCAACACGGACGAGAAACCCGAGCAGGATCCCCACGAGCGGTGGGAGGGCATCCTCAACGCCAAATCCAAGCACGGCGACTTCGAACAGGTCGGCGGTCCGCCCTCGTCGCCCTTCAACAAGCGCGTGGAAGTGACCGCGAAGCCCGCGTCGCCTTTGGCGCTGTACTTTGATGAAGTCGATCAGCGCCTCCACCTCATGGGGGCCGAGTACGGTTACATGGACATCGATTTCAATCTGGATGGCGTGCTCGATGCCGCCCAGACCTGGAAAGACGAAGATGGCGACGGCCAGCTCGATACCCGCGCCATCGACGTGAACGCGGACGGCGCCATTGACATTCGCCAGATGCTGAAGCCCGGCGACAAGACCTACGCCCTCGAATTCGAAGCACTGCCCGGCGTCTACAAGCCCGCCATCGAAAGGGCACTGAAAGACGGCCAGCACTTCATCGACACCGCCACGGAGGCCCTGGGCTCAACGCCCGCCGACGCGCAGGCCGTCATCGACTACTTCAGCGGCCCCCTCGCGGATGTTCACCCCGAGACCGAAATCGGTCAGCGAATCCGCAATACCCCCGCTGGTGCTCGCTTTTACGTAGAGCTGGCGCGGGACAAAGTCTTCGTTGCCGCAAAGGCCGCATTGGGCGAGAAGTTGGGCTGGGAGAAGGTGGATAAGGCCTACAGCGCCGGCGACTATGCCGGCGCGGCGAAGGAACTCGCAAAGGTCGCCAGCCTGAAGCGGGACCCGAAGGCGATTCCGGCGTTGACCTTGAATGGGAAGACGTATACGAAGCGGGTTACCCTCGTGATCGGTGACCACGGCAGTCTCGCGAGTGTCCCCGTGTTGCAGGACCGACCCGTGGCCATCGACGTGGACTCGCTTCGTGCGCAGGCGGCGGACTTCAACGGTAGAGACTGCGCCGTGGTTCATGGGGACCGCCGGGTAGACTGGCGGGTGCTTGCGCATCAGATGGACAACTGGGGCCATGATGGGAAGGAGGAGCTGACTTTCGTCTCCGACGTTCCCGCGTCGGGAAAGACGACCTTCCATGTGTACTACATGCCCGAGGGTGATGCTTCTCAGGAATACCCCAAACTCACCAACGCCGTCCTCGACAACCCGGCCTATGTCGCCTGGGAATCCGACGCGGGCGCGTTCCGCTTCTACACCGGCCAGTTCGATTTCTTCGGCAAGCAGGTGCAGCTCAAGCCGCGCGCGGAACGGTTGATCTACCCGATCATCGACGTAAACTACCACGCCGAGCAAGACTGGGGCATCGACGCGCTCCATGTAGGCAAGACCAGCGGCCTCGGCGGCCTGACGATTTATCTCGACGGCAAGGAATACCCCGTACAGAGTCCGGCGGGGGAGGGGCACGTGACCTTCGAGCACAAGGTGCTTGGTTCCGGTCCCGTGCGCGCGGCGGTGGAGATTATCGCCAGCAATGTCTTCCCCGATCAGCCCGAGAAGAAGGTCAACCTGCGCTGCTTCATCTATGCACGCAACGCGGGGACCGAGATCAATGTCCAGTTGCCCGAAGGGCTGGAGGGAGCCACCATCGCGCCCGGACTGATGAACCTGGCGGAAGGTGTCAATGGGCGCTCCGGCAACGTGCTGTCCGTCTGGGGGCGCCAGGGCGACGATATTGGTGAGATCGGCCTCGCGTTGGCGCTGGACGGTTCCGCAAAACCCACCGTGCAGCAGCTTGATGTGGAGCGGCGGGCGGTATGCAAGCCTGACGGCAACCGCTTCCGCTACTGGATCCTCGGTGGCTGGCGCCGTGGCGCCCAATACCCCACGTCCTATGGCGCGGAGAACTGGCAGCGCGAGGCGGACGTCTGGGCACGGCAAATCACCGCCACGCTCAAGGTGGCGGTGAAATAGCCGGGGTCGTTCAAGACTCGATCAGGTCACTGGGAATTCTCAGCTCAGGTTCCAGATCCAGCGCCTGCTTCAGATAGCGGTTCACTTCCGCGTCGCGACCGTAGCGGTGTTCCGCCCGGGCCAACTGGAGGCACGCGTGGGCGATGGCCATGTCGTAGTCGGTCCAGCCGGGCGTGTTTTCGCGAAGTTCGCGCACCAGGGCGATGGTGTGGTTCCACGCCTCCACAATGACCTCAATCGGGAGTTCGGTGCCGAAGAATTCCTCGTCCATCAAGGCCAGGGCGTACTGTGCCGATGCGCTGTAGTCCTTCGGGGACAGATCCCGCGCCGCCATCATTTCCCGCTGCACGGTGGCGATTACCTCGGCGCGGCTCCGACCAAGGGTCCCCACGAGCAAATCGCTCTCGTTGTAGCAGAGGAGCGCGTACTCCGCGCGATAGCTCGCGTTCTTCGGCTCCGCCTGAATCAAGGCTTCGTATTCCGCAAGGGCGGACTTCACGTCGCCCTTGTAGGCGTATTGCTGGGCGCGCTCGTAGCGCGGTGCGCGATCGAGCAGAGCCTTGCCGCGCGCGGCAAGCACTTCCGCCGGACCCATCCAGACAGATAAGTTCAAAACGATTAAACTAGCAATCAGGGCCATTCTCAACATGATGCACTTCCTTTGTTGATGGACCTTCGACAGGCTGGTGGCGCCGGGGTGCGGCTGAACGCAGCGGAACGATCGAAGCACTACTCAAGAATCGTCGTTGCCGACACGAATCGTGGCGGGTATTCCTTCGGCCCCGGGGATTCCCGGCGCCGGGTGTGAGCGCGATACAACGTTACATCGCGTATGCACACACAAAGCAGGTTTGGTGCCAAAAATCTGGCATGGTGTCCGGTCATCCATCTTCACAGGGCGATGCGGTCCGGTTCTTTGGTGTTAAGTTGTTTATTGAAAACAGGTTGCGGGAGATCGCCGCGGCCCCGTGGACGTCACTCCTGTTGCGGAAACCTACGCCCAGCGGCACGCCAGCGTTCGCTACGGTGCGTGGTCGATTCAATTTGGACAGTTGTGTCCTACCTATAGGTAGGTGGCCGGGACCGAATGAACGTTGCTGTAGTGCGGGCGCAACGCGGACGGCTATTCCAGGTGGGTCGGAATCCTGAATTCGGGAGACAGTTTCCGCACTTCCGCGAGGGTAGCCTCCGCGTTTGCCGTCTCGCCATAGCGTGATTCGGTCCGGGCGCGCTGCAATAGCGCGTAGCTCAGGTGCTCCGTGAAGAAGGGCCAGGCGGGATCGTCGCTGTGGCGCTCTTGAATCAGAGCGATGACATGGTCCCAGGCCTCCAGCGTCTGATCGCGGCTGACCGACTGGCCGAAGAACTCGGTGTCCATGAGATAGAGGGCGTACTGCGACGCCAGCTCAAAATTGTCCGGCGCGAGTCGCCGGGCTCGGTAGAATCCGTCCCGCACCGTCAACACGATGTTCTCCATTCGCCATCCGGCTTCGTCGCGCAGATAGTCGGCGTACATGTAGCAGAACAGGGCGTACTCGAAGTGGGCCGTCGGATCCTCCGGCCGCGCGGATACCGCATCCCGGTACGCCGTCAGTGCAGCGTCCAGATTGCCTTCGTGGGCGAGTAATTCGGCCGTAGTCGTGGATTGCGCCGTGCCGTCGCCCGCGGTGGTTGTGGCGCGGATGGACTCAAAGGGTCCATACCAGATGCTGAGATTCAGCGCGACCAGTGAAGCAATTGTGGCCCATCGAAGCATGGCGGAATTCCTCCGGCTATGGCAGGGTCGGAGCGCCTGATATGTGGAGTCGCAGCGTACTGCACGGCTGCGGCCTCTGGCGCTTGATCCTTGCCTCGGCGGAAGGGTGCCACCCGTGGGTTACGGATCTGGATGTGCTGAGATTACAAATTTGTAATCAGAGGCTAATCTCTTGACCCGTTCTGCTGGATTCGTAGGCCGCTTCGGCGATGGCCACCGCCTGCCGTCCGTCCCAACCGGTCCCCCGCAGATCGCCGCTGTAAATGCCGTCGACCAGCGCCTGCAGGGTCTTCGCATACGTGGCGAGTCGCACGGGATCGAGAAATCCCTTGCCCTGCCAGTCGATTTTCTCCTGCGCCGCCACCACGCGCCATTCCCCGCCCTGCTCCGCCACCCGGAGTTCGCCGTACCAGTCGGCGTCGATGCTGCCGCGCTCCAGGAGCACCTGGGTGGAGCCGCCCATGCGGGGAATGCCCGGCGCGGTCGCCTCGAAGGTGCAGAAGATCGTGCACACGGTGCCATCTTCCAACGTGAGCACCAGGTCGGAGGTCGAGTCGACTTCATAGTCGGGTCCAAAGGCGCGCACCTTGCCGAAAACCTTCACCACCTCCCGGCCGGTGAGCCAGCGGATCTGGTCGATGTTGTGGATGCCGTGCCCCATGAGAACGCCCACGTTCTCTTTTCTCAACTGCCACTGCGGCGTGGTCTTCATGCCCTCGGGCACCACCTGCGTATTGTGAATGTGCAGCACCCGCCCCAGGGCGCCTTCGTCGATGAGTCGTTTCATTTCCGTGTTGACGATGCGCTGTCGCTGGGTATAGGTGATGTCGCAGCGCAGCTCGCGCTCCGCGCAGGCCGCCAGGATCGCATCGCATTCCGCCGCCGTGCAGGCCATGGGCTTGTCGATGAGGAGGTGCTTGCCCGCCTCGGCCGCCGCCAGGGCCTGCGCCCCGTGGACCCCGTGGGGCGTCGCGATGCACACCACGTCGATGTCGTCCCGGGCCAGCAGCGCCTCCAGGTTCGGTTCCAGCGCGACGCCGTACTCCTCCGCCAGCGCGCCCGCGCGGCTTCCCACGGCCACCGCGCGCAGGGTCAAGTCCGGCACCAGGGTCGTAATACAGCGGGCGTAGGTCTGGCCCATGAAACCCGCACCGACGATCGCGGCGCCAAGGGGGGGGCGGGGGGAAGCTGGCATTTCGAGTTCCTTTATTCGTATAACAATCCGTCGCGGGCGGCACATGCCGGGGGGAGGCCCGCGCCCGTATACTAGCCCACGCGGGGGCGCGAAGCGCAAGGATTGAGAAGGAACCGACCATGAAGAATCGTCTGACCGCCGTGATCGCCGCCGCGATCCTGTTCTCCATCGCGCAGGCCGCATCCGCCTGGCCCGGCTTCGTCTGGGAAGACTGGCAGAAGGCCACGGGCGAGCAGAAGCCCGCCCTGAATACGCCCCAGGCGGGCCTCAAGACTCTGCTGCCCCTCCTCGATCCAGCGCCCGGCGCCACGGAGAAGATTTCGACCCCGGCCGCCTGGGAGGCCAAGCGCGATGACATCAAGGCCACCCTGGCGGCGATCCTGGGCCAGCCCGGTGAACTGGAGCGGGTGAAAACCGATCCGGAAATGTTCGGCACGGAGACGATGGAGGGCTACGTGCGCATCCACCTGTACATTCCCGGCGAGTGGAATGACGCTATTCCCGCCTACCTGCTCCTGCCCGATAAACCCGTTTCCACACCGGCCCCCACGATGATCGTGCTCCACCAGACACAGGCCCCAGGCAAAGATGAGGCCTGCGGCATCACGGGTGACCCGGAGATGGCCTTCGCGGATGAACTGGCGAAACGCGGTTATATCTGCATCGTGCCCGACGCGATTGGCTTCGGCGAGCGGATCCCCGCGGGTGAGCAGCCCTACCACGATGCGATGAAGCTCTACGAGCGCCACCCGAAGTGGTCCTATTTCGGCAAGATGAACTGGGACATTTCCCGGGTGGTGGACTTTCTTCACTTGCGGGGCGATGTGGACAAACGGCGTATCGGAATCATCGGCCATTCCCACGGGGCCTATGGTTCCATCATGGCGGCGATTCACGAGCCGCGCATCAGCCTGGTGGTCGCCAGTTGTGGCTACACCACCCTGCGCACCGATCCCCGACCGGATCGGTGGAGCCATCTGACGGCCCTCATGCCACGCATGGGATTCTATGTGGAGGATGTGGCCTCGGCCCCCCTGGACTGGCACGAAATTGCGGCCTGCCTCGCGCCCCGGCCCTATTTCAACTGGGCCACGCTGGAAGATGACATTTTCCCTGAAACGGCCAACCTCGCCGACGTTTATGAGCAGATCAAGAGCGTCTACGCGATTTATGGCAAGGAGAGCCGCTTTCATGGCGAACTGGTTCCGGGGAAGCACCGCTTTCCGAAAGAGGGCCGTGAAATGGCCTATGCCTGGATCGACCAGCAGTTTGGCGTAAAGCGGTAGTGGAGACCGTGGATTCGCCGCGGAGAATGGACACGGTGGACCTGATTCACACAGTCCACTCAGTTCACTTGGAGAGCGCATGGCAACACAGGAATCGAAAGTCAGTAGATCGAGTCTAGCCCCCCTCTACCTCCTCACCGCGCTCGTCATGGCCTATGGCTGGGGCTATCGGGGTATTGTGGGTCATGAAGGGGGCGCCATGGTGCCGGGAGCGCTGCTGGGGCTGGCGCTCTGCCTGGCCTCCGGTCGCACCGACTGGTTCCGACGAAGTGCGGTAGCGGGCCTGTGCGGAGCGGTAGGCTGGGCCTGGGGTGGCTCCCTGAGTTACATGGAGCAGACCATGTACGCCGTGAGCGACTCCTTTCCCGATGTGCTTTACGCGTATGCCATGCTTTTCTTTTTCGGCGCGCTCTGGGCCGGGATTGGCGGCGCGATTCTCGGCCTGGCCTTCACCCTGCCGCGCTCCGCGCTGGACCGCCTTGTGCGGCCTTTCATCACGATGTCGGCGGCCTTTCTCGCGGTCTATCTCTTCCTTTTCTTCAACCACGGCATCCGCGACAGCTACGAACGCCTCGTCGCACAGCACTTTGACGATGGCGACATCTTCGCGGCGGTCATAACACTCCTGGCCTGCGGTCTTCACGCCATTCTGCGTCCTGCCGAGCGTCGCGAGGCCATGCTCTTCGTATGGGGCGCGGTCGCGTGGCTCGCGGGCTATCTCTGCCTGACGAAATTCGGGGGACTCCAACTCGGCCCGCCCTATCGCAGCGAAAGCTGGGGGGGCGTGCTCGGCATTCTCATCACCCTGCTGGTTTACCTCGTGCGCACCCGCAACCGCGCAGCCCTGCTCCTCGCGTGCTATGGCATCGTCGGCGGCGGACTTGCTTTTGCCCTCGCGGTATTCATCCGCCATCCCATTCGCGTGGAATGGGGCCCCTTTGCCTCCTGGGGCGGCATGATGCAGTGGAAGATCGCCGAAGAGACCTTCGGATTACTCATGGGCCTCGCCATAGCCCTCGGTGTCGCGAGGCTGCTGCGCGGCGGCCTGGCTCCGGCCGAAGAAGACGCGCCGCGCAAGCCGCTGGATGTGTTCGCCGTTTTCGTGGTGATCATCGCCCTGCTCTGGATGAACGTTCGCCGCGGGCCCGAGCGTTGGCTCTACCGCTACGAGGTCATCACCCACGATCCCGTGGCGGGACTTCCCCCATGGATCTGGTATGTCATCGGCGGACTCGTGCTCAGCGCGCTCGGGGTCTACGCATTGCGCCTCTACGGTCGCGATCAACTCGCCCTCGCGCCACAGACCGCATTTGGCAAGGGTTCTTTCGTGCTGCTCTTCTTGATGTGGGCCACGGTCGTCACCGGTTTTGCCCAGATGCTGCCGGGCGGCAAGGGAGAGGAGCACCCCATCGTGGACATGACCTTCCTCGCCTTCGCGGGCGCCGCCACGGCGTTGCTGCTGATGCTGGGCCAACCGAAATATGCCCGGAAGTCGCCCGACGCGGCTGTAGCGGCGGATGATTCTGTGTGGCGTCTGAGTACAAACTTCTACGTTACCTGCATCGCCACGCCGATAATCCTGGTCGCCATCACCGGCATCAGCATGGCCATGCAGGACGGCCCCGTCGAAGGCGCGCGCCTGCGCTTCGGCGAGAAGGCCTACTGGCGCGAGGCCATGGCCGTCATGGGCCACTGGGAAGTGGCCGGACTGAGCAGCCAGCCCCGTGGCGAGGCCGAAAAAGAATCCGACGCCGGCATCACCGCCATCGATTTCATGCGCGACCGGTCGGTCATCGTGACATTGGTTTCAGGAGAGAAAATCACCGATGCCCACCGCTGGTTCCACGCGGATTCGCGGGTGCACCTCGACTGGTACGGGCGTGTGGAAGACCACGCGGAACGTGCTACCATCGTGCTGAGCCTGACCGAGGGAAAGGTGTATGTGCCCTGGCCCCCGAAGGGGGAAAGTGCGGGGTATCTGGTGTTGAAACGCGCACCCTGATGGGTCGTATGGGTCGTATGGGTCGTATGGGTCTTATGGGTCTTATGGGTCTTATGGGTCTTATGGGTCTTATGGGTCTTATGG